>JAPWUT010000204.1 GCA_028275425.1 Anaerolineae bacterium
GGAGGGGGCGCAGCCCCCTCCCAGGGGGTTTGGGGGATGTGCCCCCAAAAACCAAAATAGGGGGCGAGCAGCCCACATTAGCAACCCCGCCACGAGTGGGACCCAAAACGCTGGCAAACCCTCAGCCAACGGGGGTGGGCAAACGGGGGTCCAGGGGGGCAAAGCCCCCATGGCGGGGGGCGTGGGGGGTGTCCCCCCACAAAACCAAAGAAGGGGGCGAGCTGCCACCCCCTGCAACCCCGCCACGAGTGGGACCCAAAACGCTGGCAAACCCTCAGCCAACGGGGGTGGGCAAACGGGGGGGTCCAGGGGGGCAAAGCCCCCATGGCGGGGGCGTGGGGGTGTCCCCCCACAAAACCAAAGGAGGGGGCGAGCTGCCACCCCCTGCAACCCCGCCACGAGTGGGACCCAAAACGCTGGCAAACCCTCAGCCAACGGGGGTGGGGTAAAATTGGAAAAAGGAGGTAAACCATGACCGAAATAAAAGGCGCATGCCCACACGATTGCCCTGATACCTGCGCCTTCATAACCAAAACAGAGGGCGGGAAAGCCATCTCCATCCAAGGCGACCCTTCCCACCCAATCACCCAAGGCTTCCTATGCGTCAAACTCAACCATTACCTGGAATGGGTATATAACCCACGCCGTGTCTTATACCCCTACCGCCGGATAGGCCCAAAAGGCTCCGGCCAATTTGAAAGAATATCCTGGGAACAAGCCCTTGAGCTAATATCCTCACGCCTCAAAGAAATCCTAACCCGCTACGGCCCAGAAGCAATCATGCCCTACAGCTACTCCGGAACCCTGGGAATCCTCAACTTCGGAAGCATGGACAGAAGATTCTTCCATCGCCTCGGTGCCACCCGAATCCTCTACACCATATGCTCATCGGCCGGAAAAGAAGGGTTTATTGCCACCGTGGGTGCAGCCGTTGGCCCCGACCCCGAAGACATCCCCAACGCCGAACTCATAATCCTATGGGGCACCAACACCTTGACCAGCAACCCCCACTACTGGCCGTTAATCCAAAAAGCCCGCCGCCGCGGAGCAAAGCTCATCGTCATAGACCCAAGGCGAACCCGAACCGCCTCCTTGGCCGATATCCACATCCCGATAAAACCCGGGACCGATAGCGCCCTCGCCCTCGGAATCATGCACGTCATAATCCGGGAAAACCTATATAACCCCGATTACGTAAACCAATTTACCTACGGATTTGAAGCCCTTCGCCAAAGGGTCGCCTATTATCCTCCAGAAACCGTGGCCGAAATCACCGGAATCATAGCCGAAAACATAGAAGCTCTGGCCAGGCTCTACGCTTCAACCCCTAAATCCCTGATACGCTTAAACTACGGCCTCCAGCGCCACACCAACGGAGGAATGGCCGTCCGAACAATCGCCTGCCTTCCGGGCTTGACCGGCGCATGGCTCTACCCAGGTTGCGGGGCTTTGCTCTCCACCAACGGCGCTTTCCCCATAAATTGGGAAAAACTCCAGCGCCCCGACCTTTTGCCAAACAATCCACGCACCATAAACATGATTCACTTGGGGAAAGCCCTTACGGAATTGGATGACCCACCCATAAAAGCCCTCTTCGTCTACAACTCCGACCCTGCTAACTCCGCCCCTAACCGAGAACTCGTCATCAAAGGACTGATGCGAGAAGACCTTTTCCTGGTAGTACACGACATATTCTTCACCGACACCACCCGCTTTGCCGATTTAGTCCTTCCGGCAGCAAGCCAACTGGAAAAACTTGACCTCCACTCCTCCTACGGCCATTACTACCTAAGCTTAAACAAGCCGGCCATAGAACCTTTGGGTGAAAGCGTCAGCAACACCGAACTTTTCCGGCGGCTGGCCAAGGCCATGGGCTTTGAAGAAGATTGCTTTAAAGACTCCGATGAAGAACTTGTGGACCAGGCACTGGAAGGAAGCGGGATAACACGAGAACGCTTGGAGAAAGAAGGATGGGTTCGCTTAAACATCCCCAAACCCTTTATACCCTTCGCCCAAGGCTTTCCGACACCTTCCGGGAAACTGGAATTCTACTCCCACAGGCTGGAAAAATTGGGCCTTGATCCCTTGCCCGACTACAAACCTCTACCTCCAAGCTCTTATCCCTTAATCTTCCTGACCCCAAGCGCCCATCACTTCCTCAACTCCAGCTTCGGGGCAATTGATTCCCTGCGGGCCAAGGAGGGCCGACCGGTGCTTATAATCCACCCCCAAGATGCCGAAGAAAGAGGCATCTCCGATGGTGACCTTGTGAAAGTGCGGAACGAGAGGGGCGAATGCTACCTCTGGGCCCAAGTAAGCTACGAAACCATACCAGGCGTAGTGATAAGCCCAAGCATATGGTGGGGAAGCTTCTCCCCCAAAGGGACTAACATCAACTCCACCACACCCGACTTGGAAGCAGACCTGGGCCGCGGAGCAACTTTCTACAGCAACTACGTAGAAGTGGAAAAAGCCGAATCTGAGTAAGGAGGTGAGAACTGTGAGTGCGAAAGAACAAATTGCCTGGACTTCCCTTGAAATCAACGAGGTCCTCAAGCAACTCGGAACCGACCCCGAAACGGGCCTTTCCTCGGAGGAAGCCAAGAAGCGCCTCTCCACCTACGGCCCCAACAAACTTGAGGAGCCAGAAGGCCCTAACCCCATCGCCATTTTCCTCTCCCAATTCACCGACATAATGGTCATAATACTCCTCATCGCCTCAGCCATCTCCTTCTTCATGGGCGATGTGAAAGAGACGATTGCCATCCTGGTGATAGTCATCCTCAACGCCATACTGGGCTTCACCCAAGAATACCGGGCAGAAAGAGCTTTAATGGCCTTGAAACAACTGGCCGCACCCATAGCCAAGGTCAAGAGGGATGGCAAAGTCCAAGAAATACCGGCCGAAGAGCTCGTCCCTGGCGACATAGTCCTTCTGGAAGCCGGGACCAGGGTCCAAGCGGACCTGCGCCTAATAAAAGCCATAAACTTGCGGACCGATGAAGCCCCCTTGACCGGAGAATCAACCCCAGTGGACAAAAAAGCCGAAGCCGTCCTACCCCCCAACACCCCTGTTTCCGACCAAATCAACATGGCTTTTATGGGGACAAGCGTAACTTACGGCCGCGGGATAGGGGTCGTAGTGGAGACGGGCATGAGGACCCAACTGGGCCGCATAGCTCAGATGATTCAAACTGTGAAGCGCGAAACATCGCCCCTTCAGGAAAGGATGGCCCAAGTTGGCAAGGGATTAGCCATAGCGGCCGGAGTATTGGTAGTGGTTGTATTTGCCCTCGGGCTATGGCGTGGCGAGCACGTCCACACCATGTTCCTTACGGCCATAAGCCTGGCGGTGGCAGCCGTCCCCGAAGGCCTCCCGGCTGTGGTGACCATAACCCTCGCCCTCGGGGCTCAGAGAATGGTTCGGCGCAATGCCCTCATCCGCAAACTCCCAGCCGTGGAAACCTTGGGCTCCGTAACTTTTATCTGCTCCGATAAAACCGGAACACTAACCGAAAACCGCATGACTGTAACCGTTTTAGACGTAGCCGGCAAAACCCTGGACCTTACGGAAAGGCTTTCCAAAATAGGGCCTTTCCTGGAAAAGGGTGAAGAAAACTTCAGAGAAGAAGACCCGGCCCTTTCGCTCCTCCTCATAGG
>JAPWUT010000205.1 GCA_028275425.1 Anaerolineae bacterium
TCTTTACTCCCTGAACCCCTCAATTATGCGGGCATACTTCTCGGCCGAACTCCTGGCCTCGGCACGAGAGCCAGCCTCGGCATAAACATGGAAAGAAGGCCTATCAGGGTCGGGATGGATGAGAACCCAAACCCCCTCCCCAAGCCATATCCTTATGCCGTCAATGTTATCGTGAGGAGTGTCTTTGTATTGCTCGTTCAAAAGCCTCATCACCTGCCCTTTGGCTTCCCACGGGCAGGGAACTTCACGATGCTCCAGGTAATAGGGAGGGATTGAGTCCACCACATCGGAAAGCCTCACCTTCTGCAAGGCAAGGAATTCCAGCAAAGTAGCTAAGGCGAAAAGGGCATCAGGGGCAGGATGGAAGCGGGGCAAAATTATGCCACCGGCGCCATCGGCAGCAATTATCACCTTCTCTTTCTCCGCCGTCTCCATCAAGTGCCCAAGGTCAACCTTGGTCCGGATTACCTCCCCGCCGTAGCGGGAGGCAATCTTCTCAAAAATTAAAGGCTGATTTACAGGCACAGCCACTTTGCCCGACCCCCAAGCCCTGAAAGCCAGTTCCACCATAACGGCGGCAAATATGGGGTCGGGAATGAGCCGGCCCCTATCGTCAACCACAAAGAGCTTTTCCCCTCCAACCTCCAGCCTAACCCCAAGGTCGGCTTTCACCGCCGAGCATATGGAGCGAAGTTGCTCCAATGCCGCCTCAAACTCCTCCCTCAAAATGGCCAATTTGTTCTCATCCAAGCTGGCATTAAGGGTTACAGCATTCACCTTAAGCTCATTGAGGATATCAGGCAGGACAAAGGCATTCGGAGAGTTGGCGTAATCCACGACGATACGGAACCCGCCGGCCCTTATGGCATCAACGTTGAGAGCTGCTAAGAAATTAGCGCGGTAGCGCTCCACAGCATCAGAAGCATATTCAATAAGGCCGATTTCGTTAAGGTAAGCTCGGCGGAAGTCTTCCTGGAAGAATGTACGCTCCACATTGCGCGCCTCAGACCTGGAAAGGTCAAGGCCACGGTGGTCAAAGAATTTTATGTCCACAACCCTTTGGTCATAGGGCGAAAGACGAACGTGTATCCCCCCTTGGGCAGGAGTTATGCGTGTGTAATAGCGAGCTACTGGGATAGGGACTGTCCTCAAGTCAAGGACGTTAATTCCAGCGGAGGGGAGGCCAGAGATTATGGCCCTCTTTATCATCCTGGGGCTGCGGTGGGGGTCCCGGTTTATGGTAACTGTTGAACCTTTTGGTAAAGTTGCTCCGTAAGCTGCACCCAGTTTGGAAGCGAACTCCGGAGTAAGGTCAACGTTAACTACCCCAGTTACCCCGTACCGGCCGAAGAGGGTTCGTCTAACAAGCCCTCCCCAGATGACCGTGCTTTTAACCGTTGCGCCGGCTTCCACTTCTTTCCCAGGCCAAAGCCTAACCTTGGGGTGGATTACTGCCCCCCTCTCCACAAGGCAATTATCGCCCAGGACTGCCCCCTCAAAGATGGCCACATTGGATTTTATGGTGCATTGCCTGCCGATAACTGCGCCCCTTATCTCAGAGCCTTCCCCTATGTAACAGTTGCGCCAAATTATGCTTCGCTCCAGGAAAACCCTGTTATCCAACACCGTGTAATCCCTGACCACGGCAGGCCCTTGGATTACAACCCCGCCTTTGACCTTGACCTCGTTCCCCAAGTATACGGGGGCATAGATTTTGGCATCGGGGGCAATTTCTACCCCTCCTCCCACCCATATTCCAGGTGCGAGCCTTTGGCCGGGTTCGGGAAGGTTGACCTTGCCCTCCAGGAAATCAAAGGAAGCTCTGACATATTCCTGGATATTTCCAACATCGCACCAATAGCCTGAGGCTTTGTAGCCAAATAGCGGAGCACCCTTCTTCAGGAGCATCGGGAAAAGGTCTTTGCTGAAGTCAAAAGGCTGGCCTTGAGGGATGTAATCCAAAACCTCCGGCTCCAAAACGTAAATCCCAGTGTTAACCCAGTCGGATATGACCTCTGCCCAACCGGGCTTCTCCAGGAATTGGGTTATGCGGCCCTCATCGTCGGTTATAACTACGCCGTACTCCAATGGGTTAGGAACTCGGTACAAGGCGATTGTGACCAAAGCGCCCTTTTCGCGGTGAAAATCAATGAGAGCTGTAAGGTCTATATCCGTGACAGCATCGCCGCTTATGACGACAAAAGGCTCGTCCAAGAAAGGCTGGGCATTCTTCACGCTCCCAGCCGTCCCCAGAGGCTCGCCTTCAATGAAGTAGGTTAGCTCTACCTCAAATGTGCTTCCATCTCCGAAGTAATCCTGGATATCGTTAGCCATGTATTGAAGGGTCGCAGCGATGCGGGTTAGATTGTGGCGCTTGAGGAGGTCAAGGATGTGGGCCATAACAGGCTTATTTACCAAAGGGACCATGGGTTTTGGTCGGCCCATAGTAAGGGGGCGGAGCCTTGAGCCTGCCCCTCCAGCCATAACAACTGCTTTCATAACCCCTCCCTCATGCCAATTTTTTGCCTTCCCGAAAAGCCCTCAGATTGAGTTCAAGGTACTTTTGGGGGACACGCCTCTCTATCACTCTTTGCCAGGTTTCGTCGGGGACATCAAGGAGAGAGGAGAGGGCTCCTAAAAGGACGATGTTGACAACCCTGGGGTCGCCAATTTCCTCAGCTTTGCGCAAAGCGGGGATAAAAAGCACTTTCTCGGCCACTTCACCGAGGGCGCCTTTAATCCTATCATCATCAGGATAGGAGGCGGCCCCGATGTTAACGGCCACTGGAGGTATCGCCTGGTCATTCACGATAGCGATACCGCCGGGGCGGAGGTAATCAATGTAGCGAAGGGCTTCCAGCTTTTCCAAGGCCAGCAAGAAATGGGCTTCTCCTTTGCCGATAAGCGGTGAATAGACTTTTTCCGCCCAGCGGATGTGGGTTATTACGCTTCCTCCCCTCTGAGCCATTCCGTGGACTTCGGCCTTCTTAGCGTCGTAGCCGGCTTGAATGCCCACTTCCGTGAGGATATCGCTGGCCAGGATTGCACCCTGCCCTCCTACTCCTACCAGAACGAAGTTAAGGGGAGCCATTTGGCCTTACCTCCAAATTGGACTGAAGCTGCAATTATTTTAACACAGGAGCAAGACGAAAGCAATTTTCCCGACGGCTCATGGCGTGTCCCCAAATTATGCCCCTATTTTCCCACCCTCGTTGGCTGTGGGTTTGCCAGCGTTCTGGGTCCCACTCGTGGCGGGTTTGCTAATGGGGGCAACTCGCCCCCTCTTTTGGTTTTGTGGGAGCACATCCCCCATACCCCCTGCCATGGGGGCTTTGCCCCCCTGGACCCCCCCCATTTTCCCACCCCCGTTGGCTGAGGGTCTGCTGGCGTATTGGGTCCCACTCATGGCGGGGTTGCTAATGTGGGCGGCTCGCCCCCTCTTTTGAACTTGTGGAGGGACACCCCCCACACCCCCCGCCATGGGGGCTTTGCCCCCCTGGACCCCCCCATTTTCCCACCCCCGTTGGCTTTGGGTTTGCCGACGTTTTGGGGCCCACTCATGGCTTGGTTGCAAGAGTTAGCAACTCGCCCCTTATTTTTAGTTCTTGGGGGCACATCCCCCAAACCCCCTGGGAGGGGGCTGCGCCCCCTCCACC
>JAPWUT010000206.1 GCA_028275425.1 Anaerolineae bacterium
GGCGGACGCCTCAAGTAGCGCCATTGGGCGAAGAACTGTTCCGAGGCCGGTGCTATGCTCATCCCAAGGTATAGGGGCATATCGGCTAAGGGGATGAAGGCGGGGAAGAATTTCTCCAGAAGGGCTATGTAGCTTCGGAGTAAGACCAGGATTTTTGTCCCTCGGGATATGGGCATTACCCAGAGGTTATCGGCCAGGCGGAGGCGGTTCCTTGCCCCTACCAGCCGGCATATCTCTAACTCCAGCTCTTTGAGGAAGCTCTGGAGGTCGCCGATGAAGTCCTTTAAAATCACCGGCCAGCGGAGGGAAGTCTTTATCTGGAAGCGCTGGCTGGCTTCCCATATCCCAGGGTTCACTTTGTCCAGGTAGTTGCTGAAGAGGGTGAGGATGGCATGCTGCCAGAAGCGGGGCTCAAAGAAGCAGTGGAGCCAGAGGAGGTAACCATTGGAAAGCCATGGCGCTTGGGATGTAAGTTCTTCTCCCGTTGTCCTTATCTCTTGGCATACGGGGCAGAGCTCGCTTCCTTGGGCCGGCTGCCTTACGGAGCAGACCTGGCATAAGCTTGCCCCCCTTTGCTTCCTCTGGATTTCGGGCGGGTGCTTCTCCTCCTGATACCAAGTCGGCCCTTTGCTCTTCTCGGCTTTTTCCTTGGCCAGCTGCTCTTTCAGCCAAGCTATCTCTTTTCCTATCTTGCCCAGAACGCCTTCCAACTCCGTAAGCTCATTCCGCAAGCTTTGGATGCGAGAGGTTACGCTTTCAAAGCGCTTTTCCGCTTCCTTTTTGAGCTTGCGTGTGGCATGGCGAGTCTTGGGAGAAGTAAGGCGTGTAAGTTCCTCTTCCAGCCTGGCAATCTCTTGGCTTAGCTCTGCCGCTATCTTCTCCTGAGCTTTGAGGTCTTCCTCCACCTGAGTTTTCTGATTCTCCTTCTCCCCTTTGAGGCGCTCCAGCTCTGAGGCCATCGCCTCCAAGAGGATTATCCTGAACTCTATGGCTTTGGATTGCCCCAAGGTTGCTAAGGGTGCTTCGTTGTAGCGCAAGGTTACCGGGAAGCCTCTTTCCAGAAATATGCCGGCCACTTTGTCCAAGCTTTGCTTGTCTTTCCCAGGGATGAAGAGCCAGAAGTGGTTTTGGAAAGAAGCAATCAAGTTTGAGGGGAAAGTTTCTTCTAAAGCGGCGACTGCTTCCTGGACTTTCCGGAAGACTTTTAGGTCATCCGGAACCTGGGGTTTTTGGTAGAAATAAACTTGCCCCCAGACTATGCAGCCGAACCATTTCTGTTCGGCTTCCTCCGGGGTAAAGGCCTCTTCGCCTTCAAGGGAAAGCCTCCACGGGTCTTGGAGTTCGGTAACTTTCTCCTCTAAGGCTTTGTAGAATTGGGAGGTGAGGAAGGAGTGGGAGAAGAGGGAGGCGATGTTGAACGGTTTGTAATCGCAATCGCTTCGGATTCTGAGGTAAGGGGAGTATCGTTCCCAGAAGCCCTGGCCTTTTTCCCAGGATGTGGCCATCTCCAGGGCTTCTTTCAGAGCGGCCCCGTTGTTTATGGGCGGTTTGTAGGGGTTGAGGAGAGGGTGCTGGGGTTGCCAGAGCTTGTAGAGGGAAGGGCTGAGCTCTTCCGACAGGGGCATCGGGTGCACTTGGAAGGCTGAAGCCAGCCGGTGGGCTAATTGCAGTAAGAAGAGCTTCTTTTTAAGTTCGGAGTCCAGCTCCGCCTCTTTTGGGAACTGGCCGGCGTAAAAAATGGCCTGGAGGGTTGGCAAATGTTTTTTATCTTCCAGGCCGAGCTTGGAAAAATCAAGGTTAGCGAAGACTTTTCCATTGGCAAGGCTGATTGGTTCCCCATCCCTGGTGGGAAATGAGCCCTTAGGGTTAACGAGCTTGGCCAGGTCATGCATTTCCGGGAAGAAAGGGGAGCTCATATCCACCTCCGATTTTTCAGCTTAGTGCTGATAAAATACCACACATGGACTTTGCTGTCAAACTAATAGGGATTGGTGAGTGTGTCCCGGAATTGCAGGGTTTTCCCACCCCCGTTGGCTGAGGGTTTGCCAGGGTTTTGGGTCCCACTCGTGGCCTGGTTGCTGATGTGGGCTGCTCGCCCCTTTTTGGTTTTGTGGGGGGACACCCCCAGGCCCCCCGCCATGGGAGCTGCGCCCCCCTGGACCCCCCGTTTTGCCCACCCCCGTAGGCTTAGGGTTTGCCGGCGTTTTGGGGCCCACTCGTGGCGGGGTTGCTGATGTGGGCTGCTCGCCCCCTATTTTTAGCTTTTGGGGGCACATCCCCCAAGCCCCTTGGGAGGGGGCTGCGCCCCTTCCACCCCCAGTTTAGCGGAAATTTCCCCCTTCCCTCGCAGGGAAGTGGGTCAGGGGGTTAGGTCGGGGAGACACCCCCCACGCCCCCCTGGACCCCCCGTTTGCCCACCCCCGTTGGCTGAGGGTTTGCCAGGGTTTTGGGCCCCACTCGTGGCGGGTGTGCGGGGGGGCAGCTCGCTTCCTTTTTGAGCCGCAAAGCGCCAAGTTTGAGTTTCAGGCGGGCTTTGGCACCGGTGAGGAGCCTTTGCGCCGACCGCAGTTAATTTCCGCCGCTCACCCATTCCTCCAGCCTCCATACCCCGCCTGTCACCTCATCAATTTCCTTGGCCATTGTTAGAGCTATCTCCCTGGCTTCCGCCCTCTCCTCAGGCCTTTTCTCCAGCCTGCTTACGCCCATCAAGGCGATAACAGCGCAGACTCCTTGGGCCACCATGCCCGCCCACTTCAGCTCCTCATCCCTCAGCCTTTCTACTCCCACCTCCATCACCACCTTCCAAAGCCCACTCCCAAGCACCGTTACATAGGAGAACCTTCCCTCGCTTGCTAACCTTTTGGCTATGGCGACTATAAAGCCAATTGTGTCCAGCACAAGTTTGGGGTGGAGCTGGAGGGAAAGGAGGAGGGCCCGGGCCAGGTGAGAGGAAGATGTGGGTAAATCGCCGGCCTGAAGGCTGAGCGAAGCTATCTGGCGGTGGCAAGTTACAAGGTCTGGGTAGGCTTTGAGTTCCTCAAAGATGCGGAGGGCCTGCGTGGCAGTTTCCAGGGCCTTCCCTACCTTGCCCTGCTGGGCGTAGACATTGGCCATGTTGCCCAGGGCTTGCCCCTCGCCGTGGCGGTCGCCCAGTTCGCGGCAGATTTCCAGGTCTTTCTCGTAGCAGGCGATGGCCTCTTCCCATCGGCCCTGGTCGGCATAGACGTTGCCCAGGTTGGTGAGCGTAGTTCCCTCGCCGTGGCGGTCGCTCAGGGCGCGGAAAGTTTCCAGTGCTTTCTCGTAGTTTGCAATGGCCTTTTCCCAGCGGCCCTGGTCGGCGTAGACCAGGCCCAGGTTGGTGAGCGTCTGAGCCTCGCCGTGGCGGTCGCCCAGGGTGCGGAAAGTTTCCAGCGCCTTCTCGTAGTTTGCGATGGCCTCTTCCCAGCGGCCCTGCTGGGCGTAGACGTTGCCCAGGCCCATGAGCGTCTGGGCCTCGCCGTGGCGGTCGCCCAGTTCGTGGAAGATTTCCAGTGCTTTCTCGTAGTAGGCGATGGCCTCTTCCCAGCGGCCCTGGAGGCGGTAGACGTTGCCCAGGTTGTTGAGCGTCTGAGCCTCGCCGTGGC
>JAPWUT010000207.1 GCA_028275425.1 Anaerolineae bacterium
ACGGGGGTGGGGAAAGGGGGTCCAGGGGGGCAAAGCCCCCTGGCAGGGGGGCTGTGGGGGGTGTCCCCCCACAAATTCAAAAGAGGGGGCGAGCTGCCCACATTAGCAACCCCGCCACGAGTGGGACCCAAAACTTTGGCAAACCCTAAGCCAACGGGGGTGGGCAAAGGGGGGCCAGGGGGCGGAGCCCCCTGGCAGGGGGTTGTGGGGGTGCCCCCCACAAAAACAAAAGAGGGAACGAGTAGCCCACATTAGCAACCCCGCCACGAGTGGGACCCAAAACGCTGGCAAACCCTCAGCCAACGGGGGTGGGCAATTGGCAAGTTTGCAGGAGTTGAAAGCTTGGCCAAGAGGCAGGAAAAGTTTTGCCAAATTTATAAATCCATGCTATCCTTAAGCCGAGGAGGGCTTATGCCGGGAAAATACCTAATCTTTGATGCCCATAACGACCTTTTGCACACCGCTTACAAAAGCTCGCTCAACATCCTCCTGAGGAATGCCCACGGCCATTCCGATATCCCCAGGCTTATGGAAGGAGGCGTAACAGCTCAAGTCCTCGCCCTTTTTATCCCCACCGATGAGCTTCCTTCAGGCCCGCTTCGGTATACCCTTCACCTCATGGACATAGCTTTTAAGGCCTTGGAAGAAAGTGGGGGCAAGGTTGTGCTGGCCCGCAAGGCTGAAGATATAAAGAGGGCGAAGGAGGAAGAAAAATTGGCCATTATCCTGGCCATGGAGGGAGCCGAAGGCCTGGAAGAAGATTTGGCAGTCCTGAGGATGCTCCATAGGCTTGGACTTAGAATGGTGGGAATTGCCTGGAGCCGCCGCAATCGGGCTGCCGATGGCGTCACCGAGGAAGGGCCCGATGAAGGCCTTACCCCTTACGGAGTAGAACTTGTTGAGGAATTGAACCGCTTGGGCATCATAATTGACATAAGCCACCTCGCCCCTAAGGGGGTAGCCCAGGTCCTCAAGCTCAGCAAGCACCCAGTAGTGGCCTCTCACTCTAACGCCTACGCCCTCTGCCCCCATTACCGTAACTTAACCGATGCCCAGATAAGGGCTATTGCGGAAAAGGGAGGAGTTATAGGGGTTAATTTTGTGCCGCGTTTCCTCTCCCCAAGGCCGGAAAAGGCTTCCATTGAAGATGTCCTTGACCACATTGACTATATCGCCAGGTTAGGGGGTATAGATTGCGTAGGGCTGGGCTCAGATTTTGATGGCTTCACCGATCCGCCACCAAGAGGGCTGGAGGACGTCACTTGCTTCCCCCGCATAGCCGATGGCTTGCTAAAAAGGGGCTACAGCGAGGATGCAGTGCAGAAAGTAATGGGGGGCAATTTCCTCAGGGTCTTTGCGGAAGTGGTGGGATGACCTCAAACTCTACAACCTCAGTTTGCAGCATTTTACCATCCAAGAACCCCACAGCTTGCACTCTGTGTTTACCCTCCTTAAGGGGCCAAAGGAGGCGATAAGGCGGGCGGTCAAAGGAAGCCACCTTTTCCCCGTCCACTACTATCTCAACTCGCTCCAAGTTCAAAGAACTTTCCACCAAAATTTCGGCCTTCTGGTCCCTTAGCGGAACAGAGTCCACCAGGCGGTAACGGGAATTGGGCCTTGGGCTTACGATTAGCAGCGGCTCTTCCTGAGAGTCTTGGGGGAATATGGGGAAGCCTTGCTCCCTTGCCCAGGCAATGGCCTCGGGTGGGAAGATGGTTACCACTTTTTCCACCACCCTTTCCGGAGGTGTGGAGGGCGAGGCGGGTAGGCCCGTAAGGGAGTCAATTTTAACCAAGCGGTGGAGGGAACAAGTCTGGGTAGGCTCGGTGCCGGCGATGAAAAGCTCACGGCGGCGGTGGGGACAGTAAGGGTTGGGTAGTTTACCCGAAAAGGCGCAAACCTCCAGCTCCACTATGCCTTCTGGCCTGGGGAAATCTTGTATCGGGAGGCCACGGTGGGCTTTTTCCATGAAATCGTGCCAAATAGGGGCAGCGCCTGTTATCCCCGAAACTTCATACATCGGGGAATGGTCCGCATTCCCCACCCAGACCCCTGTCACAAGCCTTGGGGTGTAGCCTATAGTCCAGTTATCCCGCCAATCGGTTGTGGTGCCGGTTTTGACGGCGGCAGGACGGCTGAGGTTAAGCACGCTTCCCCGCCCAAACCCTATAACCCTCGCCTCATCGTCCGAGAGGATGTTGGTTATGAGGTAAGCCACCCTCTCGTCCAAAACGCGAGGGCCAATCCGGGGCTTGGCTTCCCAAAGGCTCTGACCTTTGGAATCTTCCACCCTTAGGATGGCGAAAGGGGTAACCCTGTAGCCACCATTAGCGAAGGCAGCGTAGGCTGCCGTAAGCTCCAAAAGCGGCACTTCTCCTCCACCGAGGGTTAAGGAAAGGCCGTAGCGCTCTGCATCCTTAAGCGTTGTTATCCCCAATTCCTTGGCCAATTCCAGAACTTTTTCCACCCCAACCTCATCCAGGACCCGGACAGCGGGGACGTTTAGGGATGAACCAAGGGCTTCCCGCAGCGATACAGGGCCGTGATAAGTCCTATCGTAATTTACAGGGGTGTAAGGCTTGCCCTCAGCCGTTAAAAAGGTTGTCGGGACGTCCAAAAGCATTGAGGCCGGGGTGAAGCCTTGGCTCAGCGCAACGGCATAGGTGAAAGGCTTGAAAGCTGAGCCCGGTTGGCGTGGGACAATGGCCATGTTTATTGCTCCACTTATGGAGGGATTGAAGAAATCCGGGCTCCCGACCATGGCCAAGATTTCACCGGTGGAAGGGTTGAGGGCTACGAGGGCTGCGTTGTTGACGTTGTGCGGAGGCTTTTCCTGGGCTAAGCGCTCAAGGTGCCTGCGGATAACTTCTTCCGCTTCCCGCTGTAAATCCAAATCAAGGGTTGTGTAAACGTGAAAGGTTCGGGTTTGGGAAGGTAATTGGAGGCGTTTTAGCTCTTCCTGAGCAAAGAAGACAAAGTGAGGGGCTTGGATTGGGAAAGGCGAGGGGGCGAATTGGAGCTTCTGGTTCAAAGCGAGCTGGGCCTCCTCCTGGGTTATGTAGCCGTTCTTCACCATAAGGGAAAGCACGATTTTGAGCCTGGCTCTGGCCTCTTCCGGATTCTGCAGTGGGTTGCAAGTTGACGGGCATTGTGGGAGGCCGGCCAGGAGAGCTCCTTCGGCCAGGGAAAGCTCTCTCACATCTTTGCCGAAGTAAGCTTCGGCGGCGGCTTTGATGCCGTAAGCGAAGTTCCCGTAATAGGTGTGGTTGAGGTAATAGGCCAGGATTTCGTCCTTGGGGTAGCGCAAAGTTATGAGCCAGGCCAGGGTTATCTCCCGGAGCTTGCGGCGCAAGGTCCTTTCGTATCGCTCCTCAGGGGGGAGGATGAAGTTTCGCACCACTTGCTGGGTTATGGTGCTCCCGCCCATGACAATTTCTCGGCCCCTTAGGTTGGCGATGATGGCCCTAAGCACCCCTTTGGGGTCAAAGCCGGGGTTGGAGTAGAAGGAAGCGTCTTCAGTAGCTATGGTCGCTTGGCGGATGAAGATGGGGATTTCTTCCAGAGGTAAGGGTGAAAATTTGCCGCTGTGAGGGCCAGGGGCCTCGTAAAGGAGCCG
>JAPWUT010000208.1 GCA_028275425.1 Anaerolineae bacterium
CCCAGTTCGCGGGAGATTTCCAGGTCCTTCTCGTAGTTTGCGATGGCCTCTTCCCAGCGGCCCTGGAGGCGGTAGACGTTGCCCAGGTTGTTGAGCGTCTGAGCCTCGCCGTGGCGGTCGCCCAGGGCGCGGAAAGTTTCCAGCGCCTTCTCGTAGTTTGCGATGGCCTCTTCCCAGCGGCCCTGCTGGGCGTAGACGTTGCCCAGGCCCATGAGCGTCTGGGCCTCGCCGTGGCGATCGCCCAGGGCGCGGAAAGTTTCCAGTGCTTTCTCGTAGCAGGCGATGGCCTCTTCCCAGCGGCCCTGGAGCTGGTAGACGTTGCCCAGGCCCATGAGCGTCTTGGCCTCGCCGTGGCGGTCGCCCAGTTCGCGGGAGATTTCCAGGTCCTTCTCGTAGTTTGCGATGGCCTCTTCCCAGCGGCCCTGGAGGCGGTAGACGTTGCCCAGGTTGTTGAGCGTCTGAGCCTCGCCGTGGCGGTCGCCCAGGGTGCGGAAAGTTTCCAGCGCCTTCTCGTAGTTTGCGATGGCCTCTTCCCAGCGGCCCTGGAGCTGGTAGACGTTGCCCAGGTTCGTGAGCGTCTTGGCCTCGCCGTGGCGGTCGCCCAGGGCGCGGAAGGTTTCCAGTGCTTTCTCGTAGCAGGCGATGGCCTCTTCCCAGCGGCCCTGGTCGGCGTAGACCAGGCCCAGGTTGACCAGGGTCTGGGCCTCGCCGTGGCGGTCGCCCAGGGCGCGGGCTACTTCCAGGGCCGGTTGCAAAAGGCGCTCCCACTCCGGCCAGTAAGAATGGAGGTGAAAGAAGCCAACCAGCACGTCCACCAGCCTACCTCGTAGAGGACCCCATGCTCGGAGTGCTTCTTTTAGCTCTTCTTGAGCTTCCCCCTTTTTCCCTTGCTCCCACAAGCTTACCCCCCTTTCCCACCGCTCAACTCCTTCCTTGTAGGCCTCCTCTACCCGCTTTAAAATGGCCTCATTTATTGCACTTACATCCTCCCGCCTGTGCCGTTCCAGCCACTCCAGTGCTGTCCCCAGGTTGCTGGCCTCCAGTTCCAGGAGGGCCGGAGCGGGTTTGCTTTTAACCCATCCCTTGTAGAATTCAGCCAGGCGCTCAAAGTATTTTTCCTTATCCAAATCGGCGGCCAGGTTTTGCCATGCCACTGCCCTGGCCAGAGGCTGCAGGGTATAGTAGGGCTGGGAATTTACCCACCTATCCTCCACAAGCGAGAGCCTAACCAGGAGCTCCACCGCATCCCCAAAGGCAGCAGTTTCCATCCCGGAAACGGCCTTCCATGCCTCCCGCGAGGCCAAGGGGTCAAACAAGGCCAGTATCCGGAAGAGGCGCCGCCCATCTTCCCCAGCCATCTCTAAGGTGCGGGAGAAGACATAATCAAAGATGGGGCCTTCTGCCTCCCGCAGCTCCTCAAGCGCCTCCTGCCAGCTCCTCTTACCAGAGCTGACCCAGCCAATGACCATGCGCATGGCCATGGGGTGGCCACTGGTGAGCTGCAAAATTCCCTCAGCCGCATCAAAGTCAAGCGTAATTTTGACATGTTTTGCGTAATCAATCATTAGTGAGAGAGCATCGTAAAAGGCCATTCCTACCACATCTACCTCGTTGACCTCCAGGCCTTCGGGAACATCGGGGCAGGTGATGAGGGCACGGCAGTTGGCGGGCAGGCTGCGCAAAATGTCCTTCACCGCTTCGTCTTGGATGAAGAGGTCCATGTTGTCCAGGACCACCAGCCGCTTTTTGCCGTCGGCCGCCAGGGCAGCGATAATGGGTTGCACAAGGGCTTGGGGCGTCTCATCTCCCCGGAGTGGGATTTTCAGCCTCTCTGCCCAACGGCGCAGGAAATCGCCAACATCGGCCACAAGCTCTTTGGCCCGGTAATCGTGGAGGAAGCGGGCTATCTCTTCGGGGACAGGCTCTGCTCTTCCCCGCAGCCACTGCACATCATCAAACCACCACCCCCAGCGGAAGAGGGCTTCCACCGCCAGGGCCGTCTTGCCTATGCCCCGCTCGCCGTGGATAACGGTTACCGGATACTTCCTTGGCACTTCAGGGTCTATATTTTCGGCTACTTCTACCAGTTCCTTGCGCCTACCGGTGAAGAGGGGGTCTCGCTGGAGGGATGGGTCTGGCGGCTTGAAAGGCTGTGGCTCTTCTTTCACTGTGACCTTGCCTTTTTCCTCCCCGGCCGGCGTTAGTTCGGGGTAGGGCTTTCCCAGGACATCGGCTCGGAGGAAGAGCACGGGCGTAGCCCATTCCCAGGGCCAGGCTTTGCCAAGGCTGTAGGCATCGGCCAGGGAGTGGCGGGCGCGGCGCAAGGCTTCCAAAAGGTCGGTGCCTCGGGCCAGTTCGGAGTAGAAGCGGGCAAAGAAGGCGCGGGCGCCATCTACGGAAATGCTGAATTGCATGGCTAACACGCGGGGCAAGCCAGCCTCTAAGAGGGTGCGGGCCACGCCGGGCATCCGAGGAGCATCGGCAGCGGTGAGGCAGGATTGGAACACAGCCAGGCTCAGGCCGGTGCGCAGCACCTTCTCCCGCAGCCACTCCGTGTCCACTGGAGCCTCCACCCCGTAGCGGTCCTCCAGAGCCAACACGCCCACGTTGCCATGGCCCAGGAAGTGGAGCACGTGGTAATTGTTACCCAGTTCCCGAGAGAGGTCTTCGCTGGTGACGTGCAAGCGCAGGACGAAATCGGCGGGGAAGTCTTTACCCTGCAGCTCGCGGAAGACCTCTGCCTCCTGCTCCAGGTTTATTATCGCTGGCTGGCTGGGATCATCGGGCTCAAGTTTCTTGTTCAAAAGTGGGCTGGCCATGGCCACCAGGATGCGCAGCCGGGAGTCGGGCGGGGTCTCGCCGCTGGCCACGGGAGCTTCAATTTGGGCCAGGCGGAGGATGCCCCGGTCGCGGGCTACCCAGCCATTTCCGTCGTGGAGCAGCTCCCAGGGGAGCTTGGCCAGGGTTGGCTCCTGGCAAACCAGGGCCAAAGGGCCTGCGGTCTCAAAGTAAAGCTTTCGGACTGGGCCTGTGAACAAGCGGTCAAATAGTTTCCGACCGAAAGCGCGCAGAAATTGCTCATTCACCTTTTGCCGGGCGATTTGGGAATCCTTCCATTGCTCCGGACTCTCCGGCCCGTTAGCGGCTAAGCGCAGCAGAGCCAATTCCTGGGCGAACTCGGCGGGGCTCAGGGGCGGGTCCGGCTGGCAGGCTGCTCCGTCCAAGCTTACCATTTCCGGCCTAATAGTAAGCAATAAAGGTTGAGCGGGCATTTTTCACTCCTGTAAGCGGGCTTCCCTGCGGTTTAGGATAGCATACGGGTGCATTTCTGTCAATTTTTGTAGCCGAAGCGCCTTCTTGACCTAACCCCCTGGCCCCCTTCCCTGCGAGGGAAGGGGGAAATTTCCGCTAAACTGGGGGTGGAGGGGGCGCAGCCCCCTCCCAGGGGGCATGGGGGATGTGCCCCCACAAAGCTAAAAATAGGGGACGAACAGCCCACCCTGCAACCCCGCCACGAGTGGGGCCCAAAACGCTGGCAAACCCTCAGCCAACGGGGGTGGGCAAAACCGGGGGGTCCAGGGGGCGCAGCCCCATGGCGGGGGGCCTGG
>JAPWUT010000209.1 GCA_028275425.1 Anaerolineae bacterium
GGGTCCAGGGGGACGAAGCCCCCATAGCAGGGAGCCGTGGGGGTGTCCCCTTCACGCCGACTGAAGTCAGCCTCTTTGAAAAAGGTCGGCCTTCGCCGACCTTGATTAAAGCGGGGGTGGAGGGGGCGGAGCCCCCTCCCAGGGGGTTTGGGGGATGTGCCCCCAAGAACTAAAAATAAGGGGCGAGTTGCTAACTCTTGCAACCAAGCCATGAGTGGGACTCAAAACGCTGGCAAACCCTCGGCCAACGGGGGTGGGCAAATGGGGGGTCCAGGGGGCGAAGCCCCCCTGGCGGGGGGTGTGGGGGATGTGCCCCCACAAAACCTTAAAAGGGGGCGAGTCGCCCACCTTAGCAACCCCGCCACGAGTGGGACCCAATACGCCAGCGAACCCTCAGCCTACGGGGGTGGGCAAAAGGGGGTCCAGGGGGCGCAAGCCCCCTGGTAGGAAAGAGCTTAGCCTCAAAGGGAGGGAAAATGCCCAATCCTGTGATTGAAGTTGAAAAATTGGTCAAGAAATACGGCGAACGGGTGGCGGTCAATGAAGTGAGTTTTTCCGTCCAGGAAGGGGAAATCTTCGGCCTACTGGGACCCAATGGGGCCGGCAAAACCACAACCATCTCCATCCTGGCCACCTTGCTCCCCCCAGACGGGGGAAAAGTAATCATCGGCGGATACGACCTGGCGCGGGAGGCGAATAAAATCAAACCATTGATTGGCTTCGTCCCCCAAGAACTGGCCCTCTACCCAACCCTCAGCGCCTGGGATAACCTGGCCTTCTTCGGCCGTATCTATGGCCTACGAGGGAACGCCCTCAAAGAGCGCATCGCCACTGCGCTGGACATGGTCGGGCTGCGCGAGCGGGCCGGGGATGCTGTGCGCACCTTCTCCGGCGGAATGAAGCGCCGCCTGAACATTGCTGCCAGCCTACTCCATCGGCCGCGTATCCTTTTCCTGGATGAGCCTACCGTGGGAGTGGACCCCCAATCGCGCAACTTTATTTTTGAGCACATTGAGCGGCTGAAGGCCGAAGGAATGACAATTATCTACACCACCCACTACATGGAAGAAGCCGAGCGCCTCTGCGACCGGGTAGCCATTATGGACGAAGGCCGTATCTTGGCCTTGGATACGCCTAAAGGGCTGATCGGTTTACTGGGCGGTGGGGTTATCTACGTTGGGATAGCAACCGAGGCCATTGAGATGCTGCTGCCAGCAGTCCGCTCCTTGCCCCACGTCCGAAGTGCTTCTTACCAAGGGGGTCGGCTCAAGGTTGAAACGAGTGCTGCTCGCCCTGCCCTGCTGGAGCTAATTGAGCTCTGCAATGCCCGCGATGTGCCCATCCTCTCCTTGGAAGTGCTGGAGCCGAACCTGGAGAGCGTCTTCCTGCACCTTACGGGCAAGCGCCTGCGCGATTAGGAGGTATGTTATGCTGAACCAAATCCTGGCCTTAGCCTGGAAGGACCTCAAGATTTTCTTCAAAGACCCTGGGGCAGTAGCCCTAATCTTCCTGCAGCCCTTCATGTTCATCGTAGTGATGAGCTACGCCCTCAGCGGCTTGTTTGAACCCGGCAAAGGTCAGATTCAGCTCCTGGCCGTGAACCAGGACCGAGGAACGCAAGCAGCGGCTATCATCCGGCAATTGGATGAGATGGACGCCTTTCAAGTTGAAACGACCTGGGAAGGCCAACCTTTGACACGAGAGATAGCCGAGAACCTAATCGTTAAAGGTAAGCGCAACATGGCCCTGGTCTTCCCACCCGATTTTTCCGAAGTCCTGGAGCAAGCCCCAGGCGCCACCCTACGCCGAACTAAGGTATTGGTCATTGTGGACCCAGCTACCTCCAGCCAGTTCGTCGAGCCGGTGCTGGGCACATTGCAAGGGCTGATTGAGCGAAGCATCTACACAGCGATGGCGCCGAAAGGGCTGGATTACCTCTTTGAGAAAATTGCGCCCCAGACACCTGTTGAACAGCGCGAGGCTTTCAAAACACAGGCTCAGGAAGCAATATCTGGTGGTTTGCTGGGCGGAAAAGAGCCTGTGGTAACGCTGGAGCGAACGGTTCCGCCTGGGATGCGCGTGGAGAAATATCCAAACTCTTTCCAGCAGAACGTACCGGGTTACACCATCTACGGTATTTTTTGGATTGTGAGCCTGTTGGCCGGCTCAGTACTACAGGAAAAGCGGGAAGGGACCTTCCGACGGCTACTGGTGGCACCGATGAGCCGGGGAGTAATGCTGGCGGGGAAACTGCTGCCTTATTACATCATAAACCTTATCCAGCTGGCGATAATGTTAGGGGCATCCAGCTTGCTGTTCAGGATGAGCTTAGGGCATTCGCTTGCCGGTCTGGTTGCAGTGAGCCTGGCTGCGGCCGCTGCGGCCACCGGGCTTGGAGTACTGGTTGCGGCCCTGGCCCGTACCGAAGCCCAAGTTGGCGGCCTCACCGTATTGCTACTGCTAACGATGTCCGCCTTGGGTGGCTGCTTTGTCCCCCGCTTCATCATGCCGAACTGGTTGAGGACGATAGGCCTCATCACCCCTCACGCCTGGGCGTTGGAAGCCTATCAAGATTTACTGGTGCGAGGGTATGGGCTGTGGGAAGTATTACCCAAAGTAGGTGCCTTAACCGCATTTGCCACCGCCTTCTTCAGCATCGGCGTATGGCGATTCCGCTTTGAATAATGCCACCGCAATTAATGGGTCCAAGGGGGCAAAGCCCCCTGGCGGGGGGTCGTGGGGGGTGTACCCTTCCGACCTAACCCCCTGGCCCCCTTCCCTGCGAGGGAAGGGGGAAAATTTGGCGGGGTTATCGGGTCAGCCTACGAAGGTGGGCGACGGGGGCCCAGGGGGACGAAGCCCCCATAGCAGGGAGCCGTGGGGGTGTCCCCTTCACGCCGACTGAAGTCAGCCTCTTTGAAAAAGGTCGGCCTTCGCCGACCTTGATTAAAGCGGGGGTGGAGGGGGCTGCGCCCCCTCCCAGGGGGTTTTGGGGATGTGCCCCCAAGAACTAAAAATAAAGGGCGAGTTGCTAACTCTTGCAACCAAGCCATGAGTGGGACTCAAAACGCTGGCAAACCCTCGGCCAACGGGGGTGGGAAAGGGGGGCCAAGGGGGCAAAGCCCCCTGGCGGGGGGTCGTGGGGGGTGTCCCCCCACAAAACCAAAAGAGGGGACGAGTCGCCCGCATTAGCAACTCCGCCACAAGTGGGACCCAATACGCTGGCAAACTCTCAGCTTACGAGGGTGGGCAAATGGGGGGTCCAGGGGGGCAAAGCCCCCCTGGCGGGGGGTCGTGGGGGGTGTCCCCCCACAAAACCAAAAGAGGGGGCGAGTTGTCCACATTAGCAACCCCACCACGAGTGGGACCCAGAACGCTGGCAAACCCTAAGCCAACGGGGGTGGGAAAACGGGGGTGGAGGGGGCGGAGCCCCCTCCCAGGGGGTGTGGGGGATGTGCCCCCATTCTTTACTCCCTGAACCCCTCAATTATGCGGGCATACTTCTCGGCCGAACTCCTGGCCTCGGCACGAGAGCCAGCCTCGGCATAAACATGGAAAGAAGGCCTATCAGGGTCGGGATGGATGAGAACC
>JAPWUT010000210.1 GCA_028275425.1 Anaerolineae bacterium
AATTTGTGGGGGGACACCCCCCACAACCCCCCGCCATGGGGGCTGTGCCCCCTGGACCCCCCTTTTGATGAAGGTCGGCGAAGGCCGACCTTTTTCAAAGAGGCTGACTTCAGTCAGCGTGAAAGGGGAAACCCCCCACGGCCCCTGGACCCTGGTTTGCCCACCCTCATGGGTCCCACTCATGGCGAGGTTAACCTCTCCTCCAGAATTTTCCCCCTTCCCTCGCAGGAAAAGGGGCCAGGGGGTTAGGTCAGAAAGGCATATCCCCCACGAGGCTTTATTCTCCCGCTAATACTTTCAAAATCTCCTCTATCTTCTCTTTCTCAGCCTTTGCCTCCTCAAGCCTGGCCCTGTGTTTTTCCACTACTTCCTTTGGGGCTTTCTGGAGGAATTCTTCGTTGGCCAAGAGAGCTTCGGCCCGAGCGATTTCTTCCTCTACTCTGGCCTTCTCCTTTAGGAGCCGCTTCTTCTCTGCTTCTATGTCCACCATGCCCGCAAGCGGCAGGTAAATTTCAACAGTCCCCGCCGTAAGGGTTACTGCCCCCGTAGGCTTAGGTTCTACCACACGCTTTATGACGAGTTTCTCTTCGTCCAAGTGGGCCAAAAAGGCCAGCTCTTTCCTAAGGCCGTTGAAGAATTCTTCCTTCTCCTCTGCAGCTATTATGGCTTGGATGCGCTTGCCAGGCTCAACATGGTATTCTGTCCGGGCATTACGGATGGCACGCACTGCTTCCATGAAGAGTTCCATCTTCTTCTCAATTTCTTCGTCCACAAATTGAGGCTGGAATTCAGGCCAGGGTGAGATTATGAGAGGAGCTTGCCGTTGCGGCAGGTAGCTCCAGATTTCCTCCGTGACGAATGGCATGTAGGGGTGAAGAAGCCTAAGCACGGTGTCAAGGACGTAGATAGCTACTTCTCTCACTTCCTCAGCAGCTTGGGGGTCCGAGCCATAGAGCCTGGGCTTTATCATCTCCAAGTACCAGTCGCAGTACTCACCCCAAATGAAATCGTAAAGGGTGCGGCCCCCTTCCCCGAACTGGAAAGCTTCTATTAGGTCCGTAACCTCTTTTACCACCTTCTGAAGCCTGGAGAGAATCCACCGCTCAGGAATGGATAGGGAATCTTTGGGGATTCCGGAAGGGGTCCAGCCTTCGGGGAGGTTTGAGAGGACAAGGCGGGCTGCGTTCCAAAGCTTGTTGGCGAAGTTGCGGTTCCCTTCAACCCGCTGTATGGAGAGTTTCATGTCGTTTCCAGGGGTGGAGCTGGTAAGGAGGGTGAAGCGAAGGGCATCAGTCCCGTATTGGTCCATGAGGTCCACGGGGTCTATGACGTTCCCGAGGGATTTGCTCATCTTGCGGCCGAGCTCATCCCGCACAAGTCCGTGTAGATAGACGATACTGAAGGGGATTTTGCCTGTGCACTCAAGCCCCATCATTATCATCCTGGCAACCCAGAAGAAGAGGATGTCGTAACCGGTTTCCATAACTGTGGTGGGGTAAAAGTAGCGCAGGTCTTCGGTATCGTCGGGCCAGCCCAGAGTGGAGAAAGGCCACAGAGCCGAGCTGAACCAGGTGTCAAGGACGTCTTCTTCTTGGCGGATTCTGGAGCTGCCGCATCGGGGACAAGTTTGAGGGTCTTCACGCAAAGCCATTTCCGCCCCGCAATCATCGCAATACCAGACTGGAATCCGATGCCCCCACCAAAGCTGGCGGCTTATGCACCAGTCTTTGATGTTTTCCATCCAGTCAAAGTAAATTTTCTCAAACCTTTCAGGGATGATGCGGATAAGGCCCTCTCTTACCGCAGCTATAGCCTTTTCGGCCAGTGGTTTGGAGCGAACGAACCATTGGATGGATATCCTGGGTTCTATGAGGGTATGGCAACGGTAACATCTTCCTGGGGCATGGGTGTGAGGCTCGGCCTTGAGGATAAGGCCTTCTTTTTCCAGGTCCTGCAGTATACGTTGGCGGCATTCAAAGCGGTCCAGGCCTTGATAGGGGCCAGCTTCCTGGTTCATGGTAGCGTCATCGTTCATCACGTTTATTGCGGGCAAGCCGTGGCGACGCCCTATCTCATAATCGGTGGGGTCATGGGCTGGGGTTACTTTGACTGCACCGGTGCCAAAATCCATATCCACTGCTTCATCGGCTATGATGGGTATTGGCCGGCCCAGGGCCGGGAGGATTGCTGTGCGTCCGACAAGTGCCTTGTAGCGTTCATCATCCGGGTGCACAGCTACGGCCGTATCGCCCAAGATGGTTTCCGGCCTTGTGGTAGCTACGGTGATGAATTCGGTAGCGCCTTCGCTCCAATGCCCGCTTCCCCATTCGCCGCGGGGTCCTTTCCAATCTTCGTTCACCAAGGGGTAGCGGACGTACCACAGAGTTCCCTCTTCTTCCTCATGTTCAACTTCCAGATCGGCCAAGGTTGTAGCGCACCGGGGGCACCAGTTGATTATGTATTCTCCCCGGTATATAAGGCCTTTCTCGTAAAGCCTGACGAAGGCCTCCCTTACGGCTCGGCTCAGCCCCTCATCCAAGGTGAAGCGTTCCCTGGTCCAGTCGCAGGAAGCCCCCAGGCGACGGTGCTGGTTGGCTATGACTGAGCGGTACTTACGAACCCATTCCCACACTCTTTCCACAAACTTTTCCCTTCCCAAGTCGTGGCGGGAGAGGCCTTCTTTAGCCAATTCCCTTTCCACCACGTTCTGGACGGCGATCCCGGCATGATCTTCCCCTGGTACCCAAAGGGTGGGGTCGCCTTTCATCCGATGGTAGCGTATCATGAGGTCTTCAATTGAAGCAGTTATAGCATGGCCCAAGTGCAGCTCGCCGGTCACGTTGGGAGGGGGCATAGAGATGACGAAGGGCTTTTTGGCGGGGTCAATCTTGGGGATGAAGAATCCGCCTTCTTCCCACATTTTGTATATGCGCTTTTCCACTTCCCTATGGTCGTAAGTTTTTGGTAGTTCGCGCATTTTCCCCTCCTTTTGCTGGTTATTAAAAAGCCCCTTCCGCCGCAAGGACGGAAGGGGCTTAAGCCTTCCGCGGTACCACCTTGCTTCCACCTTTCGGTGAGGTGGCCCTCTAAGGCTTTAACGGGCCTTTCCCGTGGGGGACTACTTTATCTTTCATCCCCCAGGCTCCCGGGCGACCTTCGGCGGGCTTTGAGCGAGGAGGGTTTTCAGCCGCTGGCCCTCCTTCTCTGGCGCCTCCCCCCGCCTACTCCTCCCGTTCATCGCCTTTTTTCAAAGTATAGCATGGGAAGCCTCACAAAGCAAATTTTAACCCTCGTTGGCTTAAGGCTTGTCCAAGAGGGTGGGCAAAGGGGGTCCAGGGGGCCTTGCCCCCTGGCGGGGGCGTGGGGGGTGTCCCCCCACGAAACCTTAAAAAGGGGCGAACTGCCCACCCCTGCAACCCCGCCACGAGTGGGGCCCAAAACCCTGGCAA
This sequence comes from Anaerolineae bacterium, assembly GCA_028275425.1. GTDB lineage: Bacteria > Chloroflexota > Anaerolineae > SpSt-600 > SpSt-600 > SpSt-600. Next base: position 3,450 of record JAPWUT010000210.1, read on the forward strand.
ACCCTCAGCCAACGAGGGTGGGCAAATGGGGGGCCAGAGGGCAAAGCTCCTTGGCAGGGGGTCTGGGGGATGTGCCCCCAAGAGCCTTAAACGTCGGCACAGGGGAGATTTTGCACCTTAAAACCACTCATGA
>JAPWUT010000211.1 GCA_028275425.1 Anaerolineae bacterium
TCAGTTCCTCCGGCCTCCTGAGCAAGCGAATTAACCCGTCGGAGAAAAGCAAAGCCAGCAGGATGAGAGCATCGGGCCTGGTGAGGAGGGCAAAGGCTCCAGCCACCAAGGCTAAAGTCAGGCGGTTCTCCAGATAAAAAGCGAAGGAAGCCAAAAGGAGGAAAATGTACACGCTTGTCTCCAACCCTCCTACACTGAAGGTCACGCTCCACGGGGAAATAGCCCAGAGGGCTGCAGCTAAAAGGCCGACCCCTTCGGCTTTAAGGGTGTGGCCTATGCGGATGATTAAAGCGCAGGACAAAGCGGCAGCGAAGGCGTTGAGCAACCAAGCCAGGGTGGGGAAAGGCGCTTGTGCTCCGCCGAAAAACAAAGCCAAAGCACTAAGTAAAAGCATGTAAAGCGGGGTTGTGGTCCCAAGGACCCTCTCGCCGGGGTTGAAAACAGGGCCGTAGCCTGAAAGAAGGTTGCGGGCATAGCGGTAAGTTATGTAGGCATCGTCTATTGTTCTGGGGCCGGGGATGAGGTGGGCTGCCAGGGCTAAGGCGAGGATTAGAAAAGCTACCTCACTCCTTTTCCACTGCATTGTACCGCTTGACATGGCGGTAGATGTACCAGGCCACTAAAGCCAGGAGGGCAAGAGCTATGGGGATATCAAATGGGCGCATTATCTCCCTCACTTCCCTCCAGTGTTCGCCGAAGACATATCCGGCGAAGGCCAGTGCCCAGCACCAGAGGAAAGAGCCGATAAAGGTAAGGGCTACAAAGCGGGCAAAGTTCATCCTGGCCACACCCGCCGGGAGAGAAATAAAGGTCCGAACGATGGGCATCAGCCTGGAGAAGAAGGCCGTTGACTCGCCATACCGTTCAAACCACCTATCGGCCAGTTGGATATCGTGGGGGGAAATGAGGATGTATCTCCCGTAGCGCAGGAGGAGCGGTCTTCCCCCTTTGGCTCCAAACCAATAAGTCAGGGCGGAACCAATTGTGCAGCCTATGGCTCCGATAAGGCCTGCCCAGGCTGTGTGCCAAGGAGAAAGCCCCTGAGCTTGAACGAGCATCCATCCCGCAAGAGGCATTACAATCTCGCTGGGCAAAGGGATACATGCACTCTCTATGGCCATCGCAATCACTACCCCGGTCCAGCCGATTGTCTGGAAAAGTTCCTGAAGGAATAGGACAATCTGCTCCTCAATTGCATGCATAGGCCCAACCTCTACCTCAGTTTTGTTTGCCTAAGAGGCGTTCGTATATAGAGCGGAAAACATCATCGGAGCGGAAAAATATGATGAGCCTGCCCCCCTTGCGCCCCTTCAGAATTTTTACCTTTGTGCCTAAATTATCTCCAAGCTTTGTTTCAATTTCCTTAAGATCAGGCGGGGTTTCCCTTGGGGAAGCCTCCTTCGGCTCTTGCAGTTTCCTCACCAGTTCTTCCGTCTGGCGGACGTTCAGCCCTTGCTTTACTACTTTCTCCAAGGCTTTGATTTGAAGCTCAGGGGTAGGGAGGGACAGGAGAGCGCGAGCATGGCCTTCGGATATGAGCCCTTCGGCCAGGGCGGATTTAACTTCGGGGGGAAGACGTAATAGCCTTACGGTATTAGCTACGGCGGTTCGGCTCTTACCTACCCGCTTGGCCACTTCTTCCTGAGTGAGGCCGAACTCCTCTATCAGAAAATGATAGGCTTCCGCCTCTTCCAAAGGGTTAAGGTCAGCCCGCTGGATGTTTTCCACCAAAGCAATCTCTAACATTTGCCTTGGGCTAACCTCTTTCACGATGGCTGGAACGGTGCTGAGGCCGGCGATTTTAGCCGCATGCCAGCGCCTTTCGCCTGCTATTAGCTGGTATTTTCCGCTTTCTGCGTCATGAGTAACGATGAGGGGCTGTATGAGGCCATGCTCCTTTACCGATTGGGCCAGCTCTTCCAGAGCTTTCTGGTCAAAGTTCCGCCTGACCTGGAAGGGGTTAGGGATGATTTCGTCTACGGGGATTTCCTTTATGGCTCCGCTCTCCTCTAATCCCAGGGAAGGGATAAGGGCCTCAAGCCCCCTTCCCAGACCCTTCTTCGCTCCCCCCATAGCCCCTTTCTCTCTCCGGAGGCTTTATCCAATTGATTTCTCGGCCTTCCAAAGCGCGGCGGCGCTCCTTAACCTGCTGCCTTATGGCCATGAACCTGACCCCGGTCTCCCTTATCCATTCGTTCAAATGCTTGCGAAGCCCCTCCGAGGTCCAGCGGTCTGAAATTCCTCCGGAAAAGTCCAGCCTTGCTCTGCCTTCTTCCATCACGATGCGGGCTTTTGTCCCACAGATTGGGCATTCAGCCTCAAGCCCTTCCAAGCGGAAGAAGTCGGAGTCGCATACCGGGCAGGTGTTGCCTTCGGGCATGAATGACCTCTTTTCGCCTAAAGCGACTCGGCGGCCAAGCTCCCTTACCTTGCCGACGATTTCATCATCCAAGAGGCTTTCGCCTGGGCCGGGGCTGAAGACGGCCACGCTCCCCACCGGCATGAAACCCAAAGCATAGAGGAAGGCGTTGAAGAAAGGCCTTGAGACCCCCCTCCATGGGGGTAGGCCCGCAACCGCTATGACCCCTCCCGGCTTCAAATCCTCATCTTTCCTTACATCCCATTTTGGGGAGAGCATGAGCACGCGGTCAAAGACGCTCTTCAAGGGGCCGGGGACGTTGAGGAAATAGGTTGGGGCGGCTAAGATTAAGCCATCGGCCTGAGAGACGGTGTCCAAGAAGAAGCGCATATCGTCCTTTATCGGGCATTCTTCGCTTCGGAAAGCACAACGCATGCAGCCCGTGCACGGCTCAACGTGGAGGTCGCTTATCCTGAGGGCGGCTACTGAGGCTCCGGCTTCCTGAGCCGAGGCCAAGGCTTCCCTTACCAGGACTTCGGAATTACCCCAAGGCCTCGCCGAACCAACTAGACCAATGATTAACCCCATGGTTACGCCTCCTAAGCCTATTCACGGCTGTAGGGCAAGCCTGAGGCGGCGGGGAACCTCCTCTGCCCTATGGCTATGGTCACCACCAACAGTGTGGTCACGTAAGGTATCATGTGCACGAAGTAGAATGGGATTACCTCCTTCACGCCAGGGGTGATGGCTACGGCGTAGGCGAAGCCTTCGGCGAAACCGAAGATGAAGGCTGCAGCCAAAGCCAGGAGAGGCTCAAGGCCAGCAAAAACAACGCAGGCCAAGGCTATGAACCCCCGCCCGGCGGAGATTTCCTTCACCACCCCGCCAAACCATCCGAGGGGCATAAAGGCCCCGCCTAACCCGCAAAGGGCTCCTCCTAAGGTTGAAGTGAAAAGCCTTATGAGGTCAACCCTTATCCCGGCCACATCGGCAGCTTCGGGCCTTTCCCCGCAGGCCTTTATCCGGAAACCGAGGACTGTCCGGTGGAGGAGGAGCGAACCCAAGACAGCCGCCGCTATGGCTATAATGGTTACGGGATTGATTCTACCTATCGGTGTGGGAAGGGGCTGGACCATTAAAGTGCGGGGGAAGAGGTGAATGCCCGGAAAAGCCCAGATAGCCCTCAGAAGGAAGGG
>JAPWUT010000212.1 GCA_028275425.1 Anaerolineae bacterium
AGCCCCCTGGCAGGGGATCTGGGGCTATCGGTAAACTTCATCCAACACAAGGCCTGAACTTGTAACCGTAATGGATTACCCCTCCTTCGCCTTCCTCGTAAAGCTTACGGGTTACCATCTCCACCGGCATCCCAATCCTCACTTCCTCAGGGTCCACATCGGTAAGCTGAGCCGTTACCATGGGGCCTTCTTCCAGCTTGACCATGGCTACAGTGTAAGGAACATACTCCTCAAATTCCTCCGAGGCCTGGTAAACAACAGCAAAGCTGTAAACCACCCCACGCCCGCTAAAAGAGTAAGGGGTCTGGGCAGGCTTTGAGCACTCAGGGCATAGGTCGCGCGGAGGGAAGATTTTGGCTCCGCATTTGGAGCACACTTCTCCTACAAGGCTATATCGCTGCTTCCTCGTCCTCCATACGGCCGGCAAACTCATAACTCCACCTCCTTATAAATTTTAATCCGGGCCCTCCAAGACGTGGGTCACCACCGTGCCACCTACTCCCCCTATGCTTTGGACGAGGGCCCAGTGAGCGTCCTTTACTTGATTTTGGCCCGCCTCGTGGCGAAGCTGCAGGACTGCTTCCACCACTTGGTAGACCCCTGTCGCCCCCAAGGGGTTGCCACGAGCTTTAAGGCCCCCCATGGTGGACACGGGAATGCGGCCATCAAGGGAAATCTGGCCTTCCATGGCCAGCTTTACCCCTTGCCCCCTTTCGGCAAAGCCCGCCGCCTCTAAAGAGAGAGCAGCCATGATGGCGAAGGAGTCGTAAAGCTCAAATAAATCCACATCCTCCGGCTTAATCCCGGCAACCTCGTAAGCCCGCCTGGCCGAAAGGTAAGCTGCCTCTAAGAACAAGGGGTCCTTTCGGTCGTGAAGAGCAAGGGTATCGGTAGCGGCAGCGGAAGAGGCAATCCTCACCGGTTTGGCTTGGAAATCCTTAGCCATATCCATAGGGCAAAGCACTACTGCTGCAGCCCCATCGGCCACCGGAGAGGAGTCAAGCAAATTTATCGGTTCTACCACCATGCGCGCCTCAACGAATGCCTTTTCCGTTATGGGATTGCGGAACATGGCGTATGGGTTGTGGGCCGCATTCTTATGGGAATTCACCGAAAAGCCGGCGAAGTCCTTGAGTTCATAGCCATACTCATGCATGTAGCGGCGCATTATGAGGGCATTTAGGGCAATGAAAGAGAGGCCAAGCTCCCGTTCGTATTCCCCATCAATCCCCAACGATAAGGCAGAATTGACCCTTTCGGTCGGGGCATCGGTTACCTTCTCCACGCCGCAGACTAAGACGAAATCGGCTAAGCCGCCGGCTACGGCCAAGTAACCCAACCGCAGCGCCGCTGCCCCTGATGCCCCCGCTGCTTCCACTTTGTAAGCTTCAACAGTGCGGAGGCCAGCAAAGTCGGCTATTGCTGCCCCAAGGTGCTCCTGCAGGGCCAATTCCCCCGAAAGAGCATTGCCCACGTAGAGGATATCAACCCTCTCTATCTTCGCATCCTTGATAGCGCTCAGGATGGCCTCAGCAGCCAATTGCCTTATGGACTTATCCCAATGTTCCCCTACCTTCGTTTGGCCAACCCCTATTATGGCTACCTCCCTCTTGCGCATCACTCCATCTCCAGCTTCCGGCGGTATCGGACATAGAGCGCGTAGTCTATTTCCTTGCGTCGTGCGATGTAAGCCCGTGTGGAAGGGGCCAGGACTTGCCTTTCGGGCAATTTGCCAGTGGTAAGGATGGAGAAAGCATCGCTTCCAGCTCCGGAGCCGAACGAGACCAGGAGAATCCTTTGGCCAGGTTTGGCCACATCCAAAATGGCGGTTAAGCCCATGAGGGAAGAAGCAGCATAGGTGTTGCCGATTTCCCCAACCAAAAGGCCTTCCTTTATCTGCTCAGGGGCAAAGCCAAGCTTCCTGGCTATGGTCTGGGGGAATTTCAGGTTGGGTTGATGGAACACGGCGTAGGAGAAATCTTGAGGTTTGTATCCCATCCCTTCCATGAGGGTTCGGGCAGCCATTTCTATGTGGTGGAAGTAGGCGGGCTCGCCGGTGAAGCGGGCTCCGTGGTTTGGGTAATTTTTATTCGGACGGCGGAAGAAATCGGGGGTATCGGTAACGTAGGAGCAGGAGGCTTCAATTATGGCCACGCTTTCTTCAGCTGGGCCTACGATTAAAGCGGCTCCGCCGGCCGCTGCGGTATATTCCAAAGCATCGCCAGGTCGCCCCTGAGCCGTATCAGCCCCGATTACCAAGGCATAATCGGCCATCCCTGAGCCGACTAAACCCAGGGCAGCTTGGAGCGCTTCGGTTCCGGCTTTGCAGGCGAATTCCCAATCGCCAGCCTGAACGTATGGCGTAGCCCCGATAGCCTCGGCCACGATTGTGCCTGTAGGCTTTACGGCGTAGGGATGGGATTCGCTTCCCACCCAGACCGCTTTTATGAGTTCAGGGTGTATGCGTGCCCGGGCCAAGGCGTTGCGGGCAGCTTCCAGGGCAATGGTCACGGTGTCTTCGTCAAGGCCGGGGACAGATTTTTCTCTTACTGGCGGTTCCATATTGCCCCCGGTCCAGACCCGTGCTATCTCTTCGGCCTTTATGCGGTACCTTGGCACGTATGCCCCGTAGCCTACTATCCCGACAGGCCTGGCTGTTTTAAGTAGCATAAAATTCTCCCGTTTGGATTTAGCCCAATCTTAGAGGGGAAGCCTTGCCAAGAGGTATCAATTTGCTCTCATACACTATCAACTGAGCCTGGGGCCGAGAGAACCAGTTGGTCCTTGTCCTTGTTGACGGGTCTTTAGAAAGGTCTCCCAGATAGGGTGGTGGTCTTGGGCCGAACGGCCCGCAATCGGAGCCTTTACTATCTTCCGGACCCTGAAGAGAAAAAGAGAGGACGCCCAAGGGAGTATGGGAAACGGGCTCCCCACCCGGGGCAATGGCCACGGGAACAGAAAGGATAGAAGATTCGTGGGGTGGAGATAAGGGTCCGTTTCAGCGGGAAGGACTTACCGACCAGCCTGTCTTTTTGATAGTGGTTCGCGGCTGTGACCGGAAGGTGGGTAAGGGGAAGAAGAAGCGGGTTCGGCGTCCCCCGGCTTTCTTTGTGGTATCGGCAATTTGGGAAGGAGGGGAGTGGAAGCTTCCTTGGCCGGTGGAATTTCTTTTAGCCTGGGCCTGGCAGCGCAAGTAGGGTCCAAAACCCCAGCGAACCCGAAGCCAAAGAGAGTGGGGAACAGTGAACCCTTGCGATTTCTGGGCCAGCCCCGAAAAGAGACAGACGGATTAGCTACGCCGAGCTTTCCGCTTCCCTTATCTTGGTGATGAATACGTCCTCAAGGGAGGGGAGGATGGCTTCCATGCTGTGGATTTTTACCCCCTCCTTCTCCAAGAGCCTTTCAACAACTGGCCGATAGCTTTCAGCATTGGGCACTACAAGGTGGATGGCTGAGCCGTATAGGGCTACTTCGCCCCTCAAAGCTAAGAAGGGGTGTTCAGGAGAGAAAGGCTCGGCCGGCAAAGCTTGCCCCCTTAGGATTTCCA
>JAPWUT010000213.1 GCA_028275425.1 Anaerolineae bacterium
TTCTGCCCTTCTTCAAGCCTATCCAAGGATTCGGGCTTTAAGCCCTTGACTCTCCTCAGCCACCAGGCTCTGGGACAGAAGACGTATTCCCCTACCTCACTGGCCCTTATCACTGGCTCTTTTGAGCCATTCATCTTTCGCTTTCTCCAAGCTCTTCCGCAAAAGGTAATTCTCATAGGCCGCAGTGAAGTCGCTCCTCGTCCTCTCCACTACCCCCCGGACCATGTCCCCAGTATGCCTAAGGCCTCCGGTTAAAGCATCGGGGAAGTCCATCGTCATGAGAAGGGCATGGACTTCTTCCATAACCGTTAGGAGTTCTTCAGCCCTGGTAAATTCGTCCTTGCGGATTAGGTCCAGGATGTGGCGGCGAAGTTCGCCCATCGCTTCCCCAAGCCCCCGCAGGTAAGTATCGGGCTCAACGCCTAACTCTTTGGGGCCAGGGATGGCTTCTCTGAGGAGGAGGCTGCGCACCAGCGAGGCTTCTACAAATTCCTTGAGGGAATCCTGAGTGTAGCCGCTGTAGTAAAGGTCGGGGTAAAGGCCGGCTAAAGCTTTGAGGCGGGAGGCGATTTCGCTTGCTTCCCCCAGTAGAGAAGAGGCATTTTCCCATTCCTCACGGTGACAGGCCCTTATGGATAAAGCACAGCGCTTGATGAGCTCACGAGCATCGGCAAGGGCTTTCTCACGTACTTCGTTCTTGGCGCTCAGTGCCTCCCGCGCTTCTTCAACGTATCTCCGCAGGTTTTCAAGGACTTCTTGGACGTAGTTCATGGCTTTCTCCGGGTGAAATGGATTATGAAAAAGGCCAGGACCGATGCGAGCAGAATAGCTCCGGCCATGAGCCAGGCCAAAGCCAGGACGAGCGTCACGCACCCGGCGAAAACTCCGGGGTCAAACCGGGGCGAATTCCCCCCTGAGAAAAGGCATCCGCTTGGGGTAAAGGCCAGGAGCAGGGAAGGGATGATGGCTTTCTTCATCGGCCCTCCTTGTAGGATTGAGCTGCCCGCGCAAATTCTTCCACTGCTTCCAAAGAAAGAGGATGCTCGGCCATGGCTCGGAGGACAGGCCAGGGGACGGTTATGTGTTGGGCGCCGCTGGCCACTGCGGCCAAAGCCTCCTCAGCCGATTTCAAGCTTGCCGCTATTACCTGCACCCCGGAGCCTTGGAGGGTGCGTGAGATTTGCGCTACCAGTTCCAGCCCATCAATCCCCTGCCGGGTTGCCCTGTTGACATAAGGGATGACGTAGGAAGCGCCCGCTTCCTTGGCCAGCAACGCTTGCGAGGGGCTGTATACGGCCGTAAGGGCGCAACGCCAATCGGCTCGGACGAGGTCCACAAGGAGCTTGAATCCTTCCCACGTGGCCGGAATTTTGGGGACGAGGATTGCCCCGGCAATCGTCCGCATCCTCTCCAGCTCCTCCCTTGCCCTTTCAAGCTCAAGGGAGAAAGGCTGGTACAAAAGCTCATCGGGCCAGAGCTCGGATATGGCCGCAACTACTTCCTCGGGCTTTCGGCCTGTGCGGGCGATGAGGAGAGGGTTCGTGGTCACTCCTTTGACGAATCCCAGGGAAAGGGCTTCCCGCACCTCTTCCGGTTCAGCGGAATCTATGTAGATGGCCATTTCCTCCCTCCTTATGCGCAGAATCGCTTCACAACTTTGTAAAGGACCCTAACGCCGAAAAGCAGGCTTTCTACGGAAATGCGTTCGTTGTGAGCATGGGCCAGCTCCATAAAGTTGCAGTTGGGGTCGTACTTCATGGGGGCAAAGCCGTAGACTTTGACCCCCCTCTTGGCCAAGAAGCGGCTGTCGGTTGTGGCGGGGAGCATGTAAGGGATGACCTTGCCCTGCGGGTCCTCCTCGGCTATGACCTCTTGGAAGATGCGGAAGAGCTCGGTTTCGTAGTGGGTCTCAAATGGCTCAGGCTCCATGAGCACTTCTATCTCCACATCGGGGCCGAGGTATGGGCGGATTTCGGCCAGGAGGCTTTCTTTGGTCTGGCCCGGAAGGACACGGCAATCTATCTCGGCTTCGGCTTCAGAAGGGATGACATTGGTCTTCTGGCCGGCTCTCAGGACAGTTGGGGTGGCCGTGTTGTGGAGGATGGCCCTGAATATGGGGGCAACCCTTTCTTGGTCGGGCAGGCGTTTAAGGATGAACGGCTCAAAGAAGGGGTTCAGAATCAAGGGCAGGAGCCAGGAGATTGGGAACTTCTGGTCCGCAGCTATGGTCCTTATGAAGCGTTCAACGGTGGCAGTTCGGTGCATGGGGAGGCGAGCTTTCCCCAATCGTACCAGGGCTTCGGCCAGTTTGAGGACGGCATTATCGCCTCTGGGGGTGGAGGCATGACCTGGCCTGCCTTTCGTCCGGACTTTTATCCAGCACGGGCTCTTTTCGGCGGTATCACACACGTAGTAGCGGTGGCCGGCGAACTCCATTCCGTATCCTCCACCTTCGTTTATGGCGTATTCGCAGGCCAAGAGCTCCGGGTGGTTATCAAGGAGCCACTTAACCCCCATTTTCCCACCCATCTCCTCATCGGCAGTGGCAGCTAAGATGATGTCTCTCTTTAGCTTCAGGCCTTCCCTTTTGGCCTGGATTAGGCACAGCATCTCCATGACTGTCAACTGCTTTGTGTCCACAGCTCCCCTGCCCCAGATGTAGCCATCCACGAGCTCACCGCCGAACGGGTTGCGCTCCCAGTGGGCTTCTTCCACCGGGACCACATCCAAGTGGGATAACAGGAGCAGGGGGCCTCCATCATCCTGGCCTCTAAGGCGGGCAATCACGTTTCCCCTCCCCGGGGCCGATTCTACTACCTTGACTTCAATCCCCTCTTGGCTGAGGACTTCGGCCACGTATTCGGCGGCGGGGGTCTCGTTCCCCGGAGGGTTCACGGTCTTTATGCGGATTAGCTCCTGAAGGTGCTTTATTGCCTCTTCCCTCATTTCCATGGCTGCCTCCTTAAACTAAGGTTTTTCTGGGCAAAATTTGCGGCGCTGAAGCCACTTTATCGGGACTTTTAAATTGAAAAGCTCTATGAGCTTGTTTATTTCCTTAACTTCCTCCTCCAGCCACTGGCTTTTCCTTTCTCCCACCGAGTTCGCCACCTGGTACCACCTTTCAATCCTCTCCCGAATCTCGTTATCCAAGGCTATCCAATCCGGGACGAAGCCAGCATCGGCCAGGATTTTGAAGGCGAGGCGCCATTCGGGAGGGGTAAAGGGGTAATCTTCAATGACCACAGGCTTCCCCTTGCCTGGGAGGTTATCAAACTCCCCTCTGGCCATGGCCTCCCGGATCTTCTCCTCTACGATTTCTCCCCAGTCCATTCTATCCCCCACTCCTTCAGCATATCCGGGGTTATGGCGTTGGCCTTGCAGATGCGGGCGTAGAGCTCGCCGCTGGGCCTGACCTTCCTCTCCTGAGTCTTCTCATCCAACGCTATTAGGCCGAAGCGCCGGCTCCAACCCTCTGCCCACTCAAAGTTGTCCACCAGTGTCCAGAAGAAGTAGCCCTTCACCGGTGCCCCTTCTTGGATTGC
>JAPWUT010000214.1 GCA_028275425.1 Anaerolineae bacterium
CAAATGACTGATTTTAGGCCAGAGGCATTCTCACCGCTGGCGCCTACCGCTTCTCCCCCCGTACCGAGGTCGCTGAGATTGACTAAACCATGAAGGGCAGCATAAGCCGCAGCTTCAGCCCGGGAAGAGAGACCCAATTTGTTAAAAATGTTGCTTATATGCGTGCGTACAGTTGGAAGGCTTATGCTTAAATCCTCAGCGATTTCTTGATTTGTTTTTCCCTGCGCTATGAGCTTGAGCACCTCTTGCTCCCGCGGGGTTAACATTGTGCTCCTTCTCATAGGCATTCCCTCCATCCCTGCCAGGCGCCTACAAGTGGAGCAAAAGGCTTTAATCGCCGAGGGCTTCTTTGACTGTTTCGTAAAGTTCCTTGGCACCCAAATCTTTGAGCCTGTAGCAGGGCCCACCAAGCGCTTCGGCTATTTCTTTTGCCAGCCCCCGGTCAAAGGCTTGAAATTCCAGGTTTATCACTACCGATTGGACCCCATCCCGGTGTATGGCTTCGGCAATTTTGAGGGCTTCTTTGTGGGGATGCATGGTGCCCATGGAGACGTTGGCGGCCCCATCGGTGAGGAGGATGAGCAGGGGACGCAGTTCGGGGTGCTTTAGCTTTTCTAATTTCAGGACTTTGCGGGCAAGGTATAACCCGCTGGATAGAGGGGTTTTGCCCCCTATGGGTATGTCCTTCAAGGCCCGCTGGGCCAGGTCTATGCTTGTGGTCGGGGGGAGGACGAGGCGCGCTTCTTGCTTCTGGAAGACTATGAGGCCAACTCTGTCTCGCCTCCTGTAGGCGTCTTGGAGGAGGGACATGACCGCCCCTTTGGCGGCCTTCATCCTTTCGGAGGCGGCCATGGACCAGCTCGCATCCACCACGAATAGCACAAGGTTGGAGGCCCTGCGCACCCGTATTTTCTTCATCAGGTCCGATAGGGTAATGGTTAGGGCGGTCTCGCCTTTGGGGCGGGAAAGTTGGTAAGGGGCAGCACAGCGGACGGTGGCATCAAAGGCTATGTCTGTAGTGGGGGTTTCGGCAGGGCGGCTGCGGATGTACCGGCCACGCTTGCGGGTGGTTATTGTGTAGCTGCGTTTGCCCGCTATCTTGCGGGTAATCCGGTCCAATGGGGTGCTTAGAAGCTTGGGTTTAAAAGTTTCTCCAACCGGGACAGGATGGTCAGGGGAGCGGGCTCTGAGGCCCAATGGCTCGGTTTTGTAGCCTTTCATCAGTTGGCCTGAAGGTTGTAAATGAGTTTGGCCTTCCCCCTCCCCTTCTTCCTCTTCTTTCCCGGTCTTTTTCGCCCCTTCCGTTTCCTCGCTGCCACCGTTGCGGAGGACGAAGAGTTCTTGGGAGAGCTCTTTGAGAGCTGCTCCGAGCTCTTCAGAGGTAATCCCGCCTTCTTGGAATGGGTGTTTGCGCAAACGGTGGGGCAGCGCCAGTTCGGCAGCGGTCAGGATGTCTTCATCGGTGATTTGGAGGCGGCCTCGGAAAGCGGCATGGGCTATGGCCGTCTTGAGGATTACGATGTCGGCCCGGTGGCCGTCCACTTGGAAGGAGGAAGTAAGCCTGGCAATGGTGTAGAGGTCGGTCTCGGTGTAAGTCACTTTGGGTAGGATTTCCCTGGCTTTGGCTATTTCTTGGGAGAGGCGCTTTTCCTTAGGCTCCCATTTCTTCCTGAAGCCTTCCGGGTCCCGCTCAAACTCCACAGCCCTCTTCACAATCTCTACCCGCAGTTCGGGGTCGGTTATGCCCTTTATTTCTACGCACAAAGCGAATCGGTCCAGGAGCTGCGGCCTCAGTTCCCCCTCTTCCGGGTTCATCGTGCCGACCAGTATGAAGCGGGCGGGGTGGGAGAAGGAAATCCCTTCCCTTTCCACCACGTTCACCCCCATGGCTGCGGAGTCCAGGAGGAGGTCAACCACGTGGTCGTCCAGGAGGTTGACTTCATCCACGTAGAGGAGGCCACGGTTAGCGGCGGCTAAGACTCCCGGTTGGAAGCGGCGTTCCCCACGCTTTATGGCGGCTTCAATGTCTAAGGTGCCCACAACCCTGTCTTCGGTAGCGCTTACTGGCAAGTCCACGAAGCGGGTCTTTCGCCAGGCGATGGGGAGTTTTTCCCCTTTGGCCACCCTTTCCTTGCAGAAGTCGCACATGTTCTCGGGGCTATCGGGGTCGCAGCTGAAGGGGCAATCGGCTACGACTTTGATTTCGGGCAATAGGTAAGCGAGGGCTCTGGCAGCAGTAGATTTAGCGGTCCCTCTTTCCCCTCGGATTAGGACACCGCCTATCTGAGGGTTTATGGCGTTGAGGATGAGGGCCAGTTTCATTTTCTCTTGGCCTACGATTGCGGTGAACGGGAAGATTACAGCCATGTTTCCTCCACAGCTTGGCCAGTTAGAGTTCAGCGGCTTCGGCCTTGGCTGGGGCCAGGCTCAGCTCGCTTTTCCGTTCAAAGGTGAGCTCCTGTTTCTCTTCGTCAAAGTCCACCAGGATTACGTCGCCGAACTGGAAATCGCCTCGGAGGAGCCGCTTAGCCAATGGGTTTTCCAAGAATTTCTGCATAGCTCGGCGTAGTGGCCGGGCGCCGAAGTTCGGGTCGTAGCCTTTATCGGCAAGCCATTCCCGAGCTTTCTCGGTGAGTTCCAGGGTAAGCCCTTGCTCCCTCAGCCTCTGGTTTATCTCCCTGAGTTGTAGGTCCACGATTTGCTTTACTTGCTCTTTGGTAAGGGCGTGGAAGACGATTATTTCGTCAATGCGGTTGAGGAATTCGGGCCTGAAGGTGGCTTTGAGGTGGGCTTCTATCTCTCGCCTCAGTTCTCTCTCCTCAGGGGTTAGCTCTTCAGAGCGCAGGAACCCAAGGGTCCCGCTGCGGTAGGCATGCCTTGTCCCGATGTTAGAGGTCATGATGATGACGGTGTTCCGGAAGTCAACTGTCCGGCCGTGACCATCGGTCAAGCGGCCTTCGTCCAAGACTTGCAAGAGGGTGTTCCAGACGTCAGGATGGGCCTTTTCCACTTCATCAAAGAGGATGACCCTGTAAGGGCGGCGGCGGACGGCTTCAGTAAGCTGTCCGCCTTCTTCGTAGCCGACGTAGCCTGGAGGAGCGCCGATTAGGCGGGATACGGTGTGGCGTTCCTGGTATTCGCTCATGTCAATCCGGACGAGGGCATCTTCATCGTCAAACAGGAACCAGGCCAAGGCTTTGGCCAGCTCGGTCTTCCCAACCCCTGATGGGCCGAGGAAGATGAAGGTGCTTATCGGGCGGCGGGGGTCCTTAAGGCCTGAGCGTGCCCTCCTTATGGCATCAGCGACGGCGGATATGGCTTCATCCTGGCCTACTATGCGCTGGTGGAGGTATTCTTCCATCCGGAGGAGCTTTTGGGCTTCGCTTTCCATCAGATTGGTCACAGGTATCCCGGTCCAGCTGGATATTACTTCGGCCACATCCTTCTGGTCTACGATTTCGTCTATCCCCGCTTCCTTTTTCCATTCGTCATAGCGGCGCTTAAACTCATCCTCAAGGCGCAGCCTTTCCGACTTCA
>JAPWUT010000215.1 GCA_028275425.1 Anaerolineae bacterium
CCCACTCGTGGTGGGGTTGCTAATGTGGACAACTCGCCCCCTCTTTTGGTTTTGTGGGGGGACACCCCCCACGACCCCCCGCCATGGGGGCTTCGCCCCCCTGGACCCCCGTTTTTGCCCGCCCTCGTGGGCTGAGGGTTCGCCAGCGTATTGGGTCCCACTCGTGGCGTGTTTGCAGGAGATAGCATTCTGCCTCCAATTTGTCATTGCGAGGGTGCGAAGCACCCGAAGCAATCTCCCAACCTGCGAGGAGATTGCTTCGCCCCCTTCGGGGGCTCGCAATGACGGTTAGGTGTCATTGCGAGGGCACGAAGTGCCTGAAGCAATCTCCACGCGTCGCTAGGAGATTGCTTCGCTTCGCTCGCAATGACAAGCCGGGGTGTGTCCCACATTCGTCGGGAGTCTTTCCCGCACCTTTATCCAAAGGTAGGCCTTCATTTGGGGGTGGAGGGGGCAGTGCCCCCTCCCAGGGGGTGTGGGGGGTGTCCCCCCACGAAACCTTAAAAGGGGCGAGTTGTCAACCCCTGCAAACTTGCCACGAGTGGGACCAAAAACGTTGGCAAACCCCCAGTCAACGAGGGTGGGAAAAATTGGAGCCTACAATTCCGCTATGCTCCCCAAGCTGCCGCACGCTTGCCTTCCTCACCGTTTTGCTTTATAATCCCCCCAAACGATAGCCTTTTGGGGGAGGTATCATACATGCCAACCCTTTCACTGAAAGGAGTTTTCCCAGCTTTAGTTACGCCCTTTGACAAAGATGAAAAAGTTAACGAAGAAGCGCTGCGGAAATTGGTCCGCTACCTATTGCCAAACGTGGACGGCTTTGTGCCGGTGGGAACAACGGGCGAGTTTGTTTACATGACCCATGAGGAACGGAGAAAGGTCTTAGAAATCGTCATAGACGAAGTAAAGGGACAGAAGCCAGTTATTGCCGGGACAGGGGCAGCTTCAACCGGGGAAGCTATCCTCCTGGCCAAAGAAGCCCAGAAAGCCGGCGCCGATGCCTGCTTAGTGGTCACCCCTTACTTCATCCGGCCATCCGAAAAGGGCATATTCAAGCACTTCTACGAAATCGCCAAGGCTGTGGATATCCCTATAATCCTCTACAACATTCCCCAAACTACCGACCATTACCTGCCGCGCCGAGTAGTGGAAGACCTCGCCGATATACCTAACATCGTGGCGATGAAGGACTCCTCCGGAAACCTTGCTTACATGATGGAAATTCTGGAATACTGCGGGGACCGCATCCAGGTTCTGGTCGGGCACGATGAAATAGTGGTGGGAGCGTTAGCGGCTGGGGCCTCGGGCATGATTTTGGCTTCGGCCAACGTTTACCCCGAAGTCTGGCAGGAAATTTACAAAGCGGTGCAGGAAGGAGACTTGGCTAAAGCCAGGGAACTGCAGTTCCGGGTGCAAAAGCTCAGCCGAATTTTCACCCGCTACGGGGGAGCAGTGGCCGTGAAAGCGGCCTTGAACATGATGGGGATTGAAGTGGGCAACCCACGCTCTCCCCTGAAAGGCGTAGGAGGAGCACTCGTTCACGAAGACAGGGCCGAAATCCGACTTGAGCTGGAAAAGTTGGGCAAAATAATGCCGGAAGAAGTCACTTTCCACGCAAGCTCCGTCCCCCTTGAAGAGCGCTTCAAAGAAATCGGCATCGGGCCTGAAGATATAAGGCGAGAAAAGTTGCGCTTGGGAGAGGGGGAAGCAGGGGATAAGTTGGATAAAGCCAAGGTTGAGCTTATAGCCGGCAATCGCCACGGAATCTTGGGCGAAGCCTACGCTTACCAGCTCACTTACCCCTTACCTTTCCGTGAAGCCCTTACCGCCATCCTTGAGCCTAACCTTACTGTCCGTCCACCCACGCTCATAGTGCCTACTGTAGAACTGCGCAACCTCCGTCAGGCCAACATGGTCTATGGTCCTACACAAGCAGCCATAGCCAGGGCCGTGGCCGATTCCTTGGAGGAGAAAATAATCCCGCCCGAAGCCGTAGATACCGACCTCATCATCGCCTTAGTCACGATAAACCCGCAGGCTTTGGATCGCCACAAGCTTTACCAAAGCGTCTACAAAGCGGCCAAGGAAGCCATCAAAATGGCCTGGAGAACTCAATCCTGAGGGGGTTAGCCTTGGAGACGATGGTAGTAATTCCCACTTACAACGAGGCCGAGAACATCCCCAAGCTCATTGGGGAACTATTCGCCCTCGGTATTCCAGACCTGAGCATCCTCGTAGTGGACGATAACTCCCCCGATGGCACGGGTGAGATTGCCGAGGAGATAGCGGCAAGGCATCCTGGAATGGTGCATGTGATTAAAAGGCCGGCCAAGATGGGCCTCGGCACGGCCTACATAACGGGTTTTCGCTATGCCTTGGAGCACGGCGCCCGCTACATAATCCAAATGGATGCCGATTTCTCCCACTCCCCTTCCTATATCCCGGTCATGCTGGAGAAAATCAAGGAGTGCGATGTGGTCATAGGCTCCCGCTACGTTCCCGGGGGGAAAGTGGACGAACTTTGGGGGCTCAACAGGGTCTTCTTGAGCTGGTGGGCCAATCGGGTCTACATCCCGCTTATCCTCCACATGAAAATCAAGGACGCTACTTCCGGCTTCAAATGCTTCCGCCGTGAAGTGCTGGAAGCCATTGACCTCTCCCAGATACGCTCCAACGGCTATGTCTTCCAAGTAGAGTTAGCCTATCTGTGCGAGAGGATGGGCTTCAAGGTGCTGGAAATACCCATTTACTTTGAAGACCGGCGCATCGGGAAATCAAAGATGGATTTTCCCGTAAAGTTAGAGGCGGCCCTAAGGGTGTGGGAGATTAAGTGGCGCTACCGCAACCTTAGGCCGAGGGTAGAGGGGGTAAGATGAGCTGGCTACTATTGGCCATTTTGTTCCTCAGCCTCTCCGTAATCGCCCACGAATTTGGGCATTTCATATTGGCTAAGAGGAACGGGGTAAAGGTTGAGGAATTTGGGATAGGTTTCCCACCCAGGCTTTTAGTCCTCACCCGCTGGGGCGAGACGATTTTCTCCCTGAACTCAATCCCCTTCGGCGGGTTCGTGAAGGTAGCGGGCGAGGATGACCCCTCAGTGGAAGGGGGGCTTGCTTCTAAGCCTAAGAAGGTAAGGGCTAAAGTCCTCCTGGCCGGGGCAGGGATGAACTTGGTCCTGGCCTTCCTGTTCCTCACCGGAGCCTACATGAGCGGTTACCCCTACCCCACTTTCCAAGTCAAAGTCTTTGGAGTAGTCCCCGGTTCCCCTGCCGAAGCCGTGGGGATAAAGCCCGGAGACATCATCCTCTCAGCCGATGGGGTGAATTTCCGCGAGCCTGAGGAGCTATCAAGCTTCACCGATAAGCACTTGGGCCAGGAGATTTCGCTTGTAGTCAAAAGGGGTGAGGAAACTTTTACCGTCCGGCTGACCCCAAGGCCATCTCCTCCGCCAGGCGAAGGGCCGATGGGGGTTAAAATAGGGATGGCCTATGTAAAGAAGAAGGCCTCCCTTCCGGAGGCC
>JAPWUT010000216.1 GCA_028275425.1 Anaerolineae bacterium
ACATTGCTCTTACCCTCCTAAGTGGTTTTCTTCTCTCTCATTATACCTGCTGTCAGCCCCCCTTTTCAAGCCCTTTTTCAAAAAGGCCAAACTTCAGTGGAGGGGGCGGAGCCCCCTCCCAAGGGGTTTGGGGGATGTGCCCCCCAAAAATTCAAAAGAAGGGGCGAGCAGCCAACTTTTGCCACCCCGCCACGAGTGGGACCCAAGACGCTGGTGAACCCTCAGCCAACGAGGGCGGGCAACGGGGGGTCCAGGGGGGCGAAGCCCCCATGGCGGGGGGCCTGGGGGGTGTCCCCCCATAAAACCAAAAAAGGGGGCGAGTAGCCCGCATTAACAACCCCGCCACGAGTGGGACCCAAGAAGCTGGCGAACCCTCAGCCTACGGGGGTGGGGGATGGGGGTAGAGGGGGCACAGCCCCCTCCCAGGGGGTATGAGGGATGTGCCCCTTCCGACCTAACCCCCTGGCCCCCTTCCCTGCGAGGGAAGGGGGAAATTTCTCCCCTCCCCGCTTCGGGGAAGGGCCGAGGGAGAGGTTAACCTGCCACGAGTGGGACCCAAAACTTTGGGAATGGGAGGTCCAGGGGGGCGCAAGCCACCTGGCGGAGGGCGTGGGGGTGTCCACCTTCACGCCGACTGAGATCAGCCTTCGCCGACCTAGATTAAAGCGGGGGTGGAGGGGGCGGAGCCCCCTCCCAAGGGGTTTGGGGGATGTGCCCCCAAAAATTTCAAAGAAGGGGCGAGCAGCTAACTCCTACCACCCCGCCACGAGTGGGACCCAAAACCCTGGCAAATCCTAAGCCCACGAGGGTGGGCAAATAGGGGGTCCAGGGGGCGCAAGCCCCCTGGCAGAGGGTTTGGGGGGTGTCCCCCCACAAAACCAAAAAGGGGGCGAACAGTTACCCCCTTAAACCCTGCCACGAGTGGGACCCAAAACGCCGGCAAACCCTAAGCCTACGAGGGTGGGCAGGGTGGGTCCAGGGGGCGAGGCCCCCCAGAGGAAACTGGAATTACAATACAGCTATGGCATCAATCTCTACAAGAGCCCCCCTGGGCAATGCCGCTACTTGCACCGTAGTCCTGGCCGGCGGAGATTGCGGGAAAAATTCGGCATAAACCGCATTCATTGCCTGAAAATCCTTCAAATCCTGCAGGAAAACCCCCACCCTTACCACCTGCTCCAGAGAGGCCCCGGCAGCTTCCAAAATCGCCTTAAGGTTCAAAAGAGCTTGCCGGGTCTGGGCCTCAATCCCCTCCCGGAGCTGACCGGTAGCCGGGTCCATCCCTATTTGCCCGGCTACAAAAAGCAAATTCCCCGCTTTCACCGCCTGCGAATAGGGGCCTATGGCCGCAGGAGCTTTATCGGTGCTTATTATCTCCCTCATCTTCCCCTCCTTTCAAGGCAAAGTTCCCATATGGAATAGCCAGCCTCAGAGTATCGCTCGCAAAGCTCGGGCATGGATTCGGGGGCCCAAGCCCCCAGAGCTCTCTCCTCTGGCCCCCAGAATACCCAGCGGATGCGAGCCGTCCGCATGAGCTCAAGCCGGAAATCGTTCGGGGCCTCTGGGGAGAAGAAGGTCCTAACCCTTACCTCCCAAAGGTCACGGAGGTAACTTTCGGCACCGTGGCCAAAGGGCACTTTGACCGGAGCCCAGGCAGGCAAGAGGTTGCTTGTGGGGTAAGAAGCGATGACTCCATCACCAGGCTTGGCCATGCTCTTGAGGGCTTCAAAGGCTTTTGCTTCTCCTTTGGGAAGAAAGGCCGGGGTAGAAGGATTGGCAGCCACGGCAAGGCTTCCGGCCCAGATTACTGCCGAGCTTATAAAAAGCGGGACTGACCAAAGGGCCAGCAGGCGTTTCCGCTCGCCAAAAGCTTTTAAGGCTAATGCCACCATAGCGACCCACACCCCCTCGGCTAAACGGCGCTGAGAAGTATTGGGAAGATAAACCAGGAGAGGGGTTAGAGCTGTCCAGGCCACAGCCACATCACCGAACGGTTCCCGCAGAAGCTTCAGGGCCCCAATCAACAATGCTGGAATGACCCAACCATAGGCCAATAGGTAGTGCAAGGGGTGTGGTGACCGAACGTTCATCTGCGCATTCCAGACTTTGTAGAAGGGGTGGGTCAAAGCTAAAAAGGCCAAGTGGAAAACTAAAGGGGCAGGGAAGAGGAAAAGAGGCATCGGGTTTTTAATCGGCCTTGACCTCAAGATTTCCACCAAGCTATAAGCTAATACAATCGCCCAGAGGTTGATGGCTTCCAGGGGATGGATTAGGGCCATAGCCAAAGCCAGCAATCCCCATCGCCACGATTTGCCTTTCAAGAAGCCTGTGAGAGTCCATAGTAACAGAGCCCTCGCCAGGCTAAGGTGGGGCAGGAGGAAGATGGCCAAGAAACCAAAACTTTCAGGCGAGATGAAATCAAGGGGTTGGGAGCCAAGCCATTCCAAGTTCCCCCGAAGAAATAAGACCCAGCCCAGCCCTCCGCCCGCAAGGCCCAGGATTGTGCCGAAAAGGCGGAGCGCTTCTGAGGGGAGGAATAAGCCGAGGAAATCGTAACAAGCGAGGGCAAGCAAAACTGTGGCTACAAAGCGGAAACCGTGAAACAGGGCCAAAAGGCAGAGGTGGGAGTTAACGATGGCCAATTTCCCCAAGAAGATGTATGGCAGGTAAACAAGCGAGCCAGGGTGAGGCATCGTGGTATAAGGAGTGCGGAAGAGCCATGCTCCCTCTGAACCGAGGAGAATTTTAGCGAGGTAAGAATTCCCGTCCTCAACATTGAAGAGGAAACCAGAGAATCGCCATCCATTCCCCTGGAAAGCGAACGCCACGAGATAAGGTATGGTGGTGATTGAAGCTAAGGCCAAGCCTACCACCAGAGCCTTCTGCCTTCCAGATAGGGAAAAGCTGTAGCCAGGGCTCATATCAGCTCAATTATACCCCGCCTTTCCCAGGGGCCAAAGCTTTTAGCCGAAAGCCAAATTTGTTTGGGATATTTGGGATAAATTTGGGATAATGGGGAAATGGGGGCTAAACGAAGAGGTATTTTTTCCAGGCTTCGTGGCAGCGGACCTCCCCCAACAAGATGAAGGCGATGTAGCGGGGGCGGGACGGCTTAGATATGAGGCGCATCCCTGCCTCTTCTGGAGTGCGGGCTCCTTTTTTATGGTTGCAGGCCTTGCAAGCCGTAACTACATTTTCCCACTCCGTGCTTCCACCCTTGTGCTTAGGGATTACGTGGTCAAGAGTGAGCTCGCTCTTAGGCAACTGCCTTCCGCAATACTGGCACGTATAGTGGTCACGGGCGAAAACGGTCTTGCGGGTGAGGGGGACATTCACAAATCTCGGAACTTTGACGTAAGCCACGAGCCTTATGACCAAAGGGACTGGGAGGCAAAGCTTTTCCGAGTGCAAATAAGCATCGGCGGCCTCCACAATCTCGGCCTTATCCTTGAGGACAAGGACAATCGCTCTCTTTACCGAGACCACGCTCAAAGGTTCGTATGTAGAATTAAG
>JAPWUT010000217.1 GCA_028275425.1 Anaerolineae bacterium
CCCATCGCATCCAGGACGTCAAGCGCTTGAAGGGATTGGGGGTCGTAAAGGCTTAGAAACAGCCGATATTTTCCGGGCGGAGCGCCGGGAGGAAGCGGAAGCTCAACTTCGCCCGGGATAAACTCGCTTGCACGCCACCGGAAAGTCGGGTAAAGGTAGGAGGCAGGGCGGCGGTCAATCTGACCCCAGAATATGCCCTCCCTATCGGTCACTCTGAGGGAAAACTGGTAATCTTTCTCTATAGGCTCAAGGGCTTGCCAGTAAAGGGTTAAATTCTTGCCATCCCAATCGTACCCCAGAAGCTTAACCTTACCACCGAAATTCACCTCAGCCTTGAAATCGGGGGCGGGGGATGAGGGGAAATAGGTGCCGGGAGGAATTGAGTAATGGCGGAGGCGAACGTGCCAGAAAGATGCTTCTACCGGTAGAGGCCTGGCATACTTTCCCATGAGCTTGAGCACGACCCCGTTCGGGTCAACCACTTCGTCTTGCCAAAGGACCACCCATGCTCCACTTTTCCCTTCAAGGATTCTGTTGAGACTTTCTCCTACCCTGAAATCCAGCACTTCCTTGGTAGAAAGGATGCGCAAGGGAGGCAAGGGGGCCCAATCCTCATCACCGTAGTAATAGGAAAAGACCGGGTACATGTGGCCGGAGATTAGGATTATCGCTTCATCGGGCTTTTTGTGCTCACGGATGTAGCGGGCTACCCCTCGGAAATCGGCTTTGGTGAAGGCGGGGTCAAAGTAAAGGTTGTAATCGGAAAGAAGGAATGGCCCTAAGATTAGAGAAAGGAGGGGAAGAGCCATCAGCCTGGGGCGAGAGATTTCCGCAAGCCCCCCAGATAAGGCCATGAGGAAAGCTGGCGATATGAAAATGAGGTAGCGGGGATTGAATTTGGGCGAGCGGTAGGCAAGGGCAAGGATGGAGATTAAGGGGATGAAGAAGTAGAGGGAAAGGAGAAGCGAGGCTTGCTTTTGGCGGAAGGCCAAGAAGAGGAGGGCAGCTAAAAACAGGCATCCCATAGCCCAGGCTATGGGCGTAGCTTGCTTCTCCAGCATGCTCTCCCCTACGCTGAAAGAAATCAGGGTTTTGCGCAAGGCCTCCTCCAATTTTAGGGTCCCTTCCCAGTAACTGACGTCAATCCGGTAACGTTTCAGGAGGAAAGGCAGCCAGGGGAGATAGGAAGCCGCTGCTATCGCTTCACCTAAGAGGAGGTAAATTGCGGTTTTAAATCGCTTTTCCGTAAGCAGGGAAAGGGCCATAAAGGCAAAAGAAACCATAAGGAAAGCGGCAAAGTAATGGGTATAGAGGGCAGCTGCAAGGAGTCCGCTCCAAGCTAAAAGCCGGGGTAGGGAAGGGCCTTCTTTCCGTATCTCCAAGAAGAGCCGCAGACAGAGCAAGCAGAAGAACGTAAGCATCGTGTACATCCTGGCTTCTCGGCAGTACCAGAGGTATAAGGGTGATGTAGCGGTAAAGAGGGCCGAAAGGAGGCCAGCTTTCTTCCCCAGAATTCTTGCGGCCACAACCCAAACCGCCGGGACCATCAGGACCCCAAAGAACAGAGAAACATAGCGGAGGGAGAATTCGCTCCATCCCGCGGCCCTGACCCAGAAGTAAAGGAGGTAGTAATAGAGGGGTGGTTGGATGTCTTCGGCTGTCCAAATGGTTAGCTCTGGTAGGCTAAGGCGTGTGAGGTAAGCCGATACCCCTTCGTCGTACCAGAGGCTTTGCGAATCAAGTCGGTATATCCCGAGGGAGAAGGATAGGAGGGCCAGCAGGATTAGAGGCCAGCGGTTCTTAGATGTAATCCTCGTAATCATCGTAATAGTCTTCGGAGCGGCCTTTGCGGAGAATGGGGCCTAAGACAAGGCCAGTTACGAATCCCCCAACGTGAGCCCACCAAGCTACCCCGCCCGTTACCGCTGTAGTAGCAGTTATGGTGGCGAAACCGTTGAGGAGTTGGATTAGGAACCAGCCGCCCAGAACCAAAAGGGCAGGGACGGATATCAATTGGAGGTAGAAGAGGAGAGGGACAGCCATAATGACCCTTGCCCTTGGGTAGAAGAGGAAATATGCTCCCAGGACCCCGGCCACTGCTCCGCTGGCTCCTACCATTGGGACTTTGGATAAGGGGTTCACCAGGACTTGGGCCAAGGCTGCAGCGCATCCGCTCAGGAGGTAGAAGATTAGGAAGCGCATATGCCCCATCGCATCCTCAACATTATCCCCGAAAACCCATAGGTAAAGCATGTTCCCGAAGAGGTGGACCCAGCCAGCGTGGAGGAACATGGATGTAAAGATGGTTATGAAAACGGCCGGATAGCTGCTCCAATGGATTATGCGCCAAGGCACAAGGCCAAAGATGGCGATGAAACGGTCCAGGTATCGGCCCAAGCTAAGTTCAAAAAAGAATGCCAGAACATTAGCGGCAATGATAAGGTAAGTTACGACTGGGAAGCGGCGGGAAGGGATATCATCGGCCAGGGGAATCATCGGCGGCCTCCTCTCGGCTCTTCTTCTCTGCGGTAAGGGACGGGTATGTATTGGACCGAAGGGCGCCTTTGGGTTGGCTGTCGGTACAGGCTCATAAGGGCATAGACTTCTTCAGGCATATCGTTGCTTACAGGGAGGCCTAACTCACGAGCTTCTTCAAACGTTATAGGGTAATCGTGCGTCCACTGCCCGCAGCTTAGGGTTTCGGCCAGCTCTTCGGCCTTCTTTTCCTCAAAGTTGTTGGCCATAAGGATGGCTTTGACTGTTTTGAAAACCTGGCGCCTCGCTTTTTCGGCCACATCGGCGAGGATGAGGGTGGTATCGTCTATCTCGTTTATGTTCTTTTTCTCCAGCACTTTCAAGACTGAAGCTGCCGGATACTGCCCAAGTTGGGGGTCAACCGGCCCGAGGACAGCATTATCGTCCATTACGATTTTATCGGCGGCCAGGGCGATTAAAGTCCCTCCGGACATGGCGTAGTGGGGGATGAAGACGGTCACGGGGGCTTTGTGTCGGACCAAAGCGAAGGCTATTTGCTCGGCGGCCAAGACAAGGCCACCAGGGGTATGGAGGATTATGTCAATAGGCATGTCATCTGGGGTAAGCCTTATAGCACGGAGGACTTCTTCAGAGTCTTCTATGTCAATGTAGCGGCTCAGGGGTATTCCGAGGAGAGAGATTGTTTCTTGCCGGTGGATTAGGGTTATAAGCCTTGAGCCGCGCTTTTTCTCCAATTGCCTCATGAGGCGGTGGCGTTCAATCTCAAGAAGCCGTTGCCTGACCATAGGGCTAAGGCTGGTCAGGATTAGGAATATCCACAGAAAATCAAGAACGGTCATTGTTCCTGCCTCCGAAGTGGTTCAAGGAGAATTATACCATAATTTGGCAGTAGGGGGAAAGATTTGAAAATTTTTGGGGACATTCCTGGTCAGGGGGCTTCGCCCCCTGGCCCCCCGGTTTTCCCACCCCCGTTGGCTTAGGGTTTGCCAGCGTTCTGGGCCCCCTCGTG
>JAPWUT010000218.1 GCA_028275425.1 Anaerolineae bacterium
GCTCAAGCGCCTGGCGGCGGTTTTGGTAGTCCTCCTCTCAAGTGTTGCTGACTCAGTGGATTGGTTGTAAAATTAGAGGCCTACTGGCAGGATGAATGGCTATGCTCACTTTACAATGCCAACTGCGCTTTGAGTGCCAAAAAGACCAAGAAGCAGTTAGCGAGCTCATGCGCCGCTTCTCTTCGGCTATGCGCTTCGCTTACCAGCGACTCCTTGAAGGAAAGGAGGAGAGCGAAGTCCTAAAGGAGCTCTCCTCTCTCTTCAGCCTGAACTCCCGCTATGCTTACGGCGCATTGGTGGAAGCTAAGATGACCATTGCCTCCCTGAAGGAGCTGGGCCAAAGCCCGAAGAAGGTGGTCTTCGGAGGAAGGAAGCTCTTTGAGGAGCTTGCCAAAAAGCACCTTTCCGGTAAGCGAAGGGTTAAGCTTCTCAAGAAGTGGAGGGAGAGAAGGCAAGGCTTGCTTTTTGCCGTGGGCCAGAAGCACTCTAAGGGAAACCAAAACCTGAGGCTGGTCTGGATTGATGGTTGCCTTTTCCTTCGCATCAACGTTGGGGAAAGGAAGTGGGTCTATGCCAAAGTAATCCGCAGGGTGAAACGGGATAGGGACAAGTGGAAAGTGCTTCTGGCCCGCTTGATGAGGGCGGAAGCCACAGGAGATTGGTTCCCCTACACTGTCACCTTGCGCCGGAGGGAAGGCAAGCTCTATGCCTTCATCTCCTTTGAGGAAGAGCTTCCCCCGGTTTCAATCACCAAAGCCCAAGGAGTAATAGGGCTTGACCTCAATGCCGTTCCGCAACATGTGGCCTGGGCTGAAGCTTCTTCAGACGGGAATTTGGTCTCCCATGGGGCCGTGCCCATCCCCGACCTTTCCGGGAAGCCTAAGAAAGTGCGGGATTACATCCTCTGGCAAGCAGCTTGGCAAATAGTTCGCTTGGCCAAGGAGAAAGGGAAGGCCATTGCTCTGGAGCGCCTCAGGCACATGCCTAAAGGGGAGCGAGGGGATGGGAAGCCAAAGCTTAGGCGCAAGCTTGGGAACTGGGCCTACCGGAGCCTTTCGGAAAAGGTCAAAATCTTGGCTCAAAGGGAAGGGATTGAGGTTGTGGAAGTGAGTCCGGCTTACACTTCGGTCATAGGGGCATTGAAGTATGCACCGCAGCACCTATTGGACAAGGACCGAGCAGCGGCTTTGGTTATTGCCAGACGGGCCTTGGGGTTTGAAGAGAAGATGCCCAAGCATTACGAACGCTTATTAGGTGACGGAGAATTCCTTGGCTATGCTGTTGCCTATTGGGAAGAGAAAGCTGCGGAGCTGAGGGCGAGGAAGAGGGGAGAGAAGAACAAGTGGAAGGGGAATGCGGTTCGGGGGAGTTTGGAGAAGGCAAAGAAATCCCTTCAGCTTCTTAAGGAAAGCGTGGGTGGCGAGCCAGTAGGGGCGACCTGCTGGGTCGTCCCTACCCAAGAGACGGCCGACCGATGGAAGGAGCCGGTGAGGGGCGGGCCTCTGAGCTCGCAAAAAGTCTGGCAAGTCGCCTATGCAGCCCTCGCTGAGCCTCTCCTTGGGAGGTCTCTTAGGGATCTCTCTCCCTTAAGGCCAGTTCTGGTCTTGGGGGAATGGGTGAGGCCAGCGAAGAGGTTAGCTCCTGACCTGGTCCAGGGGCGGGGTTGCCGCATCCATCAGGCAACACTATAGGGGAAGACCAGGGTTTTAGACCGGCTCATTTCCTTAAAGGCTGATTGAAATTATCCTATAACCCCAAAGTGCACAAAAGACGCGAAGTTTTTAAACTTATTTGCGCTCTTTGCGGTTAATTTTAAGGCCATGGTAATCGGCTTCGTCAAGAACCCACCTTTCCCAAACGTCAAAGACATCCGTGGGGCGAAAGCCGAACTTGCGGTAAAGCTTTTTAGCTTGCTCATTCTCCTTCCCAACCCAAAGCCCTATGCGTTTTCTCCCTTTGGAGCGCAGAAACTCTATGGTGTGGCGAAGGAGCGCAGTCCCGAAACCTCTTCTGCGGTAGGCCGGAGCTATCACAAGCTCGTGGATTTCTCCTACCAGCTCCATACCCCAGAACCACCGGCTGTGAGCCGATACGAAGCCGGCGATTTTCCCTTCCTCCTCAACCACAAAAAAGCCTGCCGGGTCACCCTTGTACAGCCAATTGAGGTAGCGCTTAACCATCCAAGGAGCCCGGTAAGAGTATTGCTCCAGGCCTTTGTACCCTTCAAGGTAAATCCTTACCAGCTCTTCTCGGAGCTTCTTGAACTCTTCTCGGCTCAGATTCTTTATCTCCATAGCTCTCCTGGGGATTCTACCCCTTCGCCAGCCTTTAGGCAAGTGTAACAGGCCTTTCCCTAATGAACCCGTGACTTTTGTCACTGCGAAGAGGCTCTTGGGTTTGTAAAATGGAATTGAACAACCCTGGTGCAGGGGGAAAAAGCCTCGGGAGGCTGCTTCGGCAGCCCCCGAGGCTTACAAATGAGGGAGGCGCCAATGCGAATCCTTGCCATTATCTCCGGGGAATACGGTCAGAGGCATGTCAATAACATCAGAGCTAATGGGCCTAAGGAATGGGCTATTGAAGTATGGCGAGCGCCGGCTTTCATGCCCCCGGTTATAGATGACCCACGTGATTTTCTGCCTTCCGAACTTCCTCCCGCCGACTTAATCCTCTCTTTCGCCGAGCATCCAGGCGTAGCGGAACTGCTTCCGGAAATTGTCAAGATGACCGGGGCTAAAGCAGTTCTGGTAGCTGTGGACAACGAGAAATGGCTTCCTCCTGGGCTTGCCCGCCAGCTTAGGGAGTGGCTTGGAGAAATGGGGGTAACCTGTGTCACCCCTAAGCCCCTCTGTTCCCTCGCTCCTGACCATTACTTGGTAGGGCGCCGCCAGAAAGTTGAGTATAGCGATCCCTACTTGGCCGAATTCACCCGCTACTTTGGCCGGCCGGAGCTTCGGGTAGAGGTTGACCCCGGAACTCGCACCGTTAAGTCTGTTGAAGTGCTGAGGGATGCCGTCTGTGGTTGTGCCAGGTATGTGGCCCAGAACCTTGTTGGCATCTCCGCCGACGATGCCGAGGAGAAAGCCGGCTTGCTCCATCACCATTACCCTTGTCTGGCCAGCATGGATAAGGACCCAGCTTATGGTGATACCCTCATGCATGTTTCGGGCAACATAATCAAAGAGCAAGTAGGGGAACAAGTTAAGCCCTATCGCCGCATCCAATACATAATCCCTGGCGTTAAGGCAGAATAGGCTCCAAAGAGGCATAGCTAAAAATGCGCCTGTTCAATGACCACCGGCTTCCTCCCCGCCGCCAGCGGCCTGGACTTGAAAGCCCCCAGCATAATCCCCAAGTCTAAAACCCCATGCACCCATTATGACCTAACCCCCTGACCCCCTTCCCTGCGAGGGAAGGGGAAAATTTGGCGGGGTTCTCCCCTCTTCGCCTCGGAGGGGACAAAACGCTGGCAAACCCTAAGCCAACGGGGGTGGGTAAAT
>JAPWUT010000219.1 GCA_028275425.1 Anaerolineae bacterium
CCATTTATGATGTGAGCTGGGGAATGTTTCGGCGGATGCTGGAGTATAAGTGTGCCTGGTATGGGGCAAAGCTCATTTTAGTGCCGCAGGACTTTCCTTCCACAAAGACTTGCTCCCATTGTGGGGAAATTGGGCCTCCGCTTCCTCTATCTCAGAGGGTTTTCCGCTGTGAGGCGTGTGGGCTGGAGATAGACCGTGACTGGAATGCGGCGCTTAATCTTTGGCAATATGGGTTGGCTCACCTTACGAGCCCTACCGGGAGTTCCCTGGGAAGTAACGCCTGTGGAGACCCCTCTGGCGGCGGAACAACTTCCCCCTCGCGGGGAAGTTGGCCTACGAGTCATGGGTCGTTGAAGCAGGAAGCAACCGGTCATTTGTTTCGCCCCAAGGGGTGAAATAAATGACTATGAGTTGCAGAACGGCAGGCGTCAACCCCTGCAACCCCGCCACGAGTGGGACCCAAGCCGCTGGCTAACCCTAAGCCAACGGGGGTGGGCAAAACGGGGGTCCAGGGGGGCAGAGCCCCCATAGCGGGGGCGTGCCTTTCTGACCTAACCCCCTGACCCCCTTCCCTGCGAGGGAAGGGGGAAAATTTGGCAGGGTTCGGCTGGGGAAGAGGTTAACTCCAAGCCGCCGGCAAACCCTAAGCCCACGGGGGTGGAGAAACCGGGGGGCCAGGGGGACGAAGCCCTCTGGCCAGAAATATTGCCAACATTTGGCAGGGAAAGAGGAATTGTGGTAAAATATAATTGCCTTAGGCCCCTGTAGCTCAACTGGAAAGAGCAGCGGCCTTCTAAGCCGTTGGTTGCAGGTTCGAGTCCTGCCAGGGGCATTAAGAAGGGTGAGGGTTTATGGCAAGCGTAACCTTTGAACATGTCACTAAAAAGTTTGAGAACGTAATCGCAGTGAAAGACCTCACCCTTCACATCCCTGACGGCGAATTTTTAGTGCTGGTTGGCCCCTCCGGATGCGGCAAAACCACCACTTTGCGCTTACTGGCCGGCTTGGAAGAAGTAACACATGGACGGATTTACATCGGTGACCGGGATGTAACAGATATCCCCCCAAAGGACCGCAACGTTGCTATGGTCTTTCAATCCTATGCCCTTTATCCCCACATGAACGTCTATGACAACATTGCCTTTGGCTTGCGTATGCGCAAAGTCCCCAAATTGGAAATAGAGCGGCGAGTATTGGAAGCGGCGCGGATGTTGGAGATTGAGCACATTCTTTACCGAAGGCCGCGGGAACTTTCGGGAGGGCAACGCCAGAGAGTAGCCGTAGCCCGAGCCATCGTCCGTGACCCGGCCGTCTTTCTCTTTGATGAGCCCCTCTCTAACTTGGATGCCAAACTCAGAGTTCAGACACGGGCAGAGTTAATTAAGCTGCACCAACGGCTGGGAACCACCTTTGTCTACGTGACACACGATCAGGTGGAAGCTATGACTATGGGCACACGCATCGCAGTAATGAAAGACGGGGTACTCCAGCAAGTGGATACACCGCAGAACATCTACGAACGGCCAGACAACCTATTTGTAGCTGGATTCATAGGCTCGCCGCCCATGAATTTCTTTGAAGCTCGGCTAATGCCGGAAGGAGAAAGCCTATGGGTGGATACTGGGGCTTTCCGCGTTCCGGTTCCACCAGATAGGGTGCCCATATACCGCTCGTATGTAGGACGGCGAGTAATCTTCGGGTTACGACCAGAACATATCTACGACCCTGACTTTTCCCCGCCTCTCAACCATCCGGCAGAGGTACAAGCACGCGTGGACGTAAAAGAGCTAATGGGAAGCGAAATCCACCTCCATTTGGTGGCCGACCGTCAAACTTTCGTTGCCCGCGTTGACCCACGAACCCGCGCTTCGGTAGGGAAAACTATCCGCTTACTTTTTGATATGGACCACATGCACCTTTTTGATGCTGAGACCGAACGAGCGATCCGGTAATTGCCTCCTTCGCTCCGCCGGGATAAGCCGATTTTTGTGATTAGATTGCGAGCGGTTTTGATTCAAACTTGACTTTTCAATCAGAACCGATTATAATAAAGTCAGGAGGAGGAAAGTGCTGGCCGCCCGGCGGGAGCAGATTCTCCAAATCTTGAGCGAGCGCTCCTTTGTAACCACAGAGGAGCTGGCTAAGCTAACCGGAGCTTCACTGCCTACCATCCGTAGGACCCTCCAAGCCCTGGCGGAAGAGGGGGTAATCATCCGAACCCGCGGTGGGGCATCCCTGGGAACGCCGAGCATCGGCCATGAAATCCCGTATTTGACCAGGGCTAGGGTTCAGCTTCCAGAGAAGCGAGCTATCGCCCGAGCAGCCCTGGAGTTAATACGGGGAGGAGATGTGATTGCTTTGGATGTGGGCACCACCACTTTTGAGTTGGCCCGGCTTCTCCGCACCCGAAGGAACCTTACTGTGTTCACCGCTTCTGTCCCCATCGCTCAAATTTTGGCCAATACGGAAATTGCCGTCTTCCTCTTAGGAGGCCAATTGCGTAAAAAGGAGCTTTCCATCGTTGGGCCTTTAGCCCTACGGATGGCAGCACAGTTCTATTACGACCGCTTCTTCATGGGTGTAGCTGGCTTGCATCCAGAAGCAGGTTGCACCGATTTCAGCCTGGACGATGTGGAGGTGAAGAAAGTCTTCTTAGAGCGAGCCCGCGAAATCATAGTTCTTGCCGATCACACTAAGCTGGGGCATGTCTCCTTTACTGCTATTTGCCCGGTACAAAAAGTGCACCGAGTGATTACAGATGTGGGAGCGAACCCGCAAATTATCGCCCAGTTGCGGGAACTGGGCGTAGAAGTGCAAGTTGTTCCAATTGGTGAGGAGCATCCTAAAAATCTTTGAAAAGGAGTTAGCCAATGTCCTGGCTGCGAGAGGTTTTTGGAGTTTCCAAACCGGTTATTGGTATGGTACACCTGCCAGCCCTTCCGGGTTCCCCTCTTTACGATGCCGCCCGTGGGAGGGAGGGCATCCTGGAGTGGGCACGCCGAGATTTACACGCCCTCCAGGACGGAGGAATTGATGCAGTAATGTTCTGCAATGAAAACGACCGGCCCTATACCTTGCGAGCAGACTTTGTGACGGTAGCAACAATGGCCGCAGTGGTCGGGCAGCTGCGAGCCGAAATCCGGGTCCCATTTGGTATTGATATTCTCTGGGACCCCATAGCTGCCCTGGCAGTAGCCCAAGCCACTGGCGCTTTGTTCGTCCGGGAAGTCTTCACGGGCGTTTATGCCAGCGATATGGGGCTTTGGAGCCCTTCGGCTGGGGAAGCCCTGAGGTATCGGCGGGCCATTGGGGCGGAGAAAGTGCGTATTCTTTTCAACATCAACGCCGAATTCGCTGCTCCGTTGGGGAACCGTCCTTTGGCGGAAGTGGCCCGCTCGGTGGCCTTCTCCAGCCTCCCCGACGGAATCTGCGTCTCCGGCCCAATGACCAGCATGCCAGTCCGAGCAGAAGACCTGCGGGCGGTGAAGG
>JAPWUT010000288.1 GCA_028275425.1 Anaerolineae bacterium
AGCCCACGAGGGTGGGCAAAACTGGGGTCCAGGGGGGCGAAGCCCCCATGGCAGGGGGTTTGGGGGATGTGCCCCCAGAACAAAAAGAGGGGGCAAGTAGCCCACATTAGCAAACCCGCCACGAGTGGGACCCAAAACCCTGGCAAACCCTAAGCCTACGGGGATGGGCAAACGGGGGGTCCAGGGGGGCGAAGCCCCATGGCAGGGGGTCTGGGGGATGTGCCCCCAGAATAAAAAGAGGGGGCAAGTAGCCCACATTAGCAAACCCGCCACGAGTGGGACCCAAAACCCTGGCAAACCCTAAGCCAACGGGGGTGGGCAAACGGGGGGTCCAGGGAGACAAAACCTCTTGCCAGGGAATTTGGGGGTGTCCTCCTCAGAGCTTTAAAAATGGGGCTGGGCAAAACCTCGCTAAGCGAACGGTAGAAAGCCAAAACTTTTGTGAGTTTAGGCCGGATGTGGTAAGATAAAAACGCACACACCCTTAAAGCGAGGTAGCGATGGGAAAGAAACCAGCTTGGTTCAAAGGCATTTTCCCGGCTTTAGTTACACCATTCCGAAGCGATGGCTCCTTAGACGAGGAAGCCTACCGCGAACTTATCCGCTTCCTCCTCCCCCACGTAGACGGATTCTTGGCTGCCGGCACCACGGGGGAATTCGTCTACCTCTCCTCAGAAGAAAGGAAGAGGGTCATTGAGATAACTTTGGAAGAAGCCGGCGGCAAAGTCCCAGTCATAGCCGGAACCGGAGCCCCCTCCACAAGAGAAACACTGGAGCTAACCCGCTTCGCCAAAGCCGCCGGAGCCGATGCAGCCCTCGTAGTCACACCTTTCTACCTCAAGCCTACTTACAACGAAATATACGACCACTATCGGGCCGTGGACAAAGTCGGGATTCCCATCATCATCTACAACATACCCCAGTGCGCTGGCACCCACCACGAATGGTGGACGGCCGAGGGGTCGCTCCTGGACCTGGAAAACGTCATAGGGATAAAGGACTCCTCAGGCGATATCCCCTTCCTCATGGCCCTCATTGAAAAAGTATGGGGAGAAGTCGGAATATTCACTGGCCACGATGAAACGGTAGTAGCAGCTCTGGCCGCCGGCGCCGATGGGGCGATTTTGGCCTCCGCCAACCTGGTGCCCGATATCTGGCAGAAAATATACCAAGCCGTAAAAGCAGGAGACCTTGACACCGCCAGAGAATGGCAGAGGAAGATACAGAAGATAATCCGCATCGTGGTCAGGCAAGGTTCAACCCAAGCGGTGAAAGAAGGCCTAATGATGATGGGGCTAAAAGTAGGAAACTCGCGCTTCCCGATGATGCCAGGCGATGCTTTCCGCCGGGAAGACCGTGAGGAAATACGCTTTGAACTGGAAGCCTTGGGTAAGATACCGCGCCGCGAAGTAGAATACCACTTGGGCAATGAAACGGTAAAGGCCTCCTTCCCAGTAGCTTACCAGGTAAACAAAAGGACTTTTGACCTGACTTTTGCCGTTGGTGAAGGGTTTTCGGGGCCGCCTTTCCACGAAATAGCTCACATAGACTTAGTGATGGGGGTAAAAGATGGCCCCGTAGGCAGAGCTGCCGAGCGAGCTCTCAAAGAAGAGCGCCCCGGCCACGAGTTGGCCGTAATCAGAGAAAGGCCTAAAGTCATCCTGGTCCCGACTGTGACCGTCCGCACCGCCCGCCAGCGCCACCAGATTTACGAGGTAGCGGCCAGAGGGATAAACAAAGCTATTGACTGGATGATTAATGATGGGACCCTGCCCGAGGCTATCTTGGACAAAATCGTCATGATAGTGAACGCTTTCGTGCATCCCTCGGCAGCTATTGAGAGAAGGATTGAGCTGAACAACTTCAAAGCTATGCGCGCTGCCATCCGTAAAGCTATTGAGGGTCGCCCAGTGCTGGAAGAGATTCTGAATGAAAAAGACGCTGCTCGCCATCCCTTCAAATATGCGCCTTAAAATCCGAGAAGCGGGGAAGGAAGACGCCAAAGCGGCTTGGAAATTAATTGCACAACTTCAGGAGTTCATAGATTTAGAAATCACCCCTTACGAGGAGTTTGCAGCGCGCTGGGAAAAGGCCATTGCCTCGGAGAACTTCAAGGCCTTCATCGCTGAAGAGGGCGAGGAAGCCAAAGGCTTAGCCACCGTTTGGTTCCGGGAAAGCTTGTCGCACGGAGGCCTCGTCGCCTTAATTGATGAGCTCGTAGTGGCAGAAGGCGAACGAGGGAAAGGCATAGGGACTCACCTTTTAAAGCATGTTGTTGATAATTACTTCCAGATGGGATGCATTGAAGTAGAAGTCTCAACCGAAGCGGACAATTTTGCTGCCAGAGGTCTTTACCATAAACTTGGCTTTGGAGAGGTCGGTGTCCTTCTGGAGAGAGAAAAAGAACAAGCCGGAGGGGAACATGAAGAAAGTTGAGATACCGCTCTCTCAGGCTTTGAGGCTGATAAATGCCGGTGGTGTAGTGCTTGTGACCTCCCGTTACAAGGATAGAGAAAACGTCATGAGTGCGGCCTGGTTGACCCCTTTGAGCTTCTCCCCGCCATTGGTTGGGGTAGCAATACATCCGGCCCGCTTCACCCACGATTTAATCAA
>JAPWUT010000294.1 GCA_028275425.1 Anaerolineae bacterium
CACGGGGGTGGGCAAACGGGGGTCCAGGGGAGCGAAGCCCCCTGGCGGGGGGCTGTGGGGGGTGTCCCCCCACAAAACCAAAAAGGGGCGAGCAGCCCTCATCAGAAACTCCGCCACGAGTGGGGCCCGAAACGCTGGCGAACCCTAAGCCCACGGGGGTGGGCAAAAGGGGGGTCCAGGGGGGCGAAGCCCCCTGGCGGGGGCTGTGGGGGGTGTCCCCCCACAAAACCAAAAAGGGGCGAGCAGCCCTCATCAGCAACCCCGCCACGAGTGGGACCTAAAACGCTGGCAAACCCCAGCCCACGGGGGTGGGCAAAATCAATAAGCCGACCGGTAAACCTTAGGCAAAGGAGAAAGGCTATGGAGCGGATAAAAGTGCTAAGCGTCCTCAACCTAAGCGAGGAAAACCTTCAAACCCTCCGCCAAGTCTCCCCGATTCTGGACATACAACAAATCCCCTGCCGTAACCCTGACCAGATGAAGCCCCTCCTCAAAGAAGTGGAAATCCTCTACACCTTCTGGTTCCCCTTTGACCCGGCAGAAGTAGCACCAAAACTCAAGTGGATACAACTATCCAGCGCTGGAGTTGACCACCTCTTGGGTTACCCAGTGATGAAGAGCCCGGTAATCATAACCACTACCAGCGGAATCCATGCCGTTCCCATCGCTGAATACGTTTTTGCCCTCATGTTAGCCCTCGTAAAAAAGCTGCCTCTCGTTTTGGATTACCAGAAACGGCGGGAATGGCCTCGCGAGCGCAACCATGTCCTCGTTTCCGAAGAACTCCGGGACAAAGTCATAGGTATTATCGGCTACGGAAGCATCGGGCGTGAGGTTGCCCGATTGGCTAAGGCCTTCGGGATGAAAGTGTTTGCTACTAAGAGGCATGTAGAGGTTAACACCGATAAAGGCTACAGACTGCCTGGGGTTGGGGATCCGGAAGGAGCCCTGGTGGAAAGGCTATACCCCAACTCTAAGCTGCGGGAAATGCTCCCCCTCTGTGACTTCGTAGTGGTGGCAGTCCCACTTACCCCGGAGACTTACCACATGATAGGGCCGGAAGAATTAGCAGCTATGAAGCCATCTGCTTACTTGATAAACATAGCCAGAGGTGCGGTTGTGGATGAATCCGCCCTTGTAGAAGCGCTGCGGGAAAAGAAACTGGCCGGCGCGGCCCTTGACGTCTTTGAGCAGGAACCTTTGCCCCCTGAAAGCCCCCTTTGGGAACTCCCCAACGTAATCATCACCCCTCACGTTTCGGCCATAACCCCGAAATACGATGACAGAGCTACTGCTCTCTTCGCCGAAAACCTTCGCCGCTACCTCGCGGGGGAAGAGCTCCTCAACGTAGTGGATAAAAGCTTGGGCTATTGAGACTTCTCCGGCTTACCCCAAAGGTAAATGGCCAGATTTACCAGGGCTATGGCTATAAAGCCTGCGGCCCCTGTCAACCCTACCGTTAAATCATCCCCACCCTTGAGGAAAAGGATGCCGAGGCCAGCGGTCCCGTTTAAAGTCCCATGCATGATTGCCGCCGCCAGGACCGAACCAGTCCTAAGCCTTATGTAGCCGATTATGGGCGAATATAGCAAGCAGAAGAGGCACATCATCGGGACGCCCAGAACCGGGTGTTGGGGGTAATTGTGGCCTTGGAGGATTATGGGGGCATGCCATATTCCCCAGATCAAGCCTATCAGGGCCTGCGATTTCCAGAACCCAAGCGGTGCAAGTTCTCTAAAGAGGAGTCCCCTCCACCCAAGCTCTTCCCCAAAAGCGAACAAGGCGTTAACCGTAGCACCGGCCAAGAGCCCTTGGATAAGTCCACCTAAGAGGAAAACCCACATCGGGATAGCCGCAAGCCGGGATTTTTCAGCCTCTAATTGCTCCGGAGTAAAGCCTCTGAGGTAATAAGCCATCCTCTCAATGAGACCGCTCATATCGGCGGAGAAACTGACTCCGGGGAAGGCCAGGCTTATCACTGAGGAGAGCAAAGCTATGGCTGGGGGAAGGAGCCAAGCGACCAGGAACCACCAGTTAAAGCGGAAGGAAATCCCCAGGGGCTTAACCACCGGTTCCCGGTAAATCCCCCTTTGCACCCCTATCGCCACTAAAGCCGGTATCCACATGTAGACGAAGCTGAAGAGAATGGCCTTCCAATCCCCGGTTCTCCATTCTCCTCCTAAAGCAAAGTATAGGGCTGCCATCCCCCAGCTGATGGAGATAGTAAGTAGCACAAAAGTTAATGCTTTGCGGTAGCTTCTGAGCATCTCCTTCGCCTCCTTCAGGCTTGAGCTTAGTTCCCATTAAACTATAGCACATAACGCAGAGAAAGGCCAAGGGTGTGTGCCAGGATTTGGGATATCCGTCATTTTCCCCACCCTCGTTGGCTTAGGGTTCGCCAGCGTTCTGGGGCCCACTCGTGGCGGGGTTGCAGGGGGTAACAGCCGTCCCCTTTTTAAGGTTTTGTGGGGGGGGGGGGGGGGGGGGGGGGGGCCGGCGCGGGGGGGGGGGGGGGGGGGGGGGCGGGGGGCGGGGCC
>JAPWUT010000220.1 GCA_028275425.1 Anaerolineae bacterium
GACCATGCCGCCGGAGATGTCGGCCAGGCCGTCGCCGTTCACATCCCGGTAGGCGATCATGTTGTTGTAGGTGGAGGGGTCATTGACGTTGGCCCGGGTGAGCGGCTTCTCATCCCGGAAGTCGTAATCGTCATCCAGGTCCACGTAGACGGTGTCGTAGACCCCGGCGACATTGGGGTCGGTCACCAGGACGGCCACCTTCTCGCCCCAGAGGAAGTCGCGCAGGTCGTTATCAGGGTGGGTGCCCACGTGGACCACGCCGCTCTTGGTCATCGTGTTAGAGATGACGTAGGTGTGCTCAAAACCGGGCACACCGTAGTCAATGAGTGGCGTGTACTTGAAGCAGGAGATGCCCACTCCGCAGGGGTACAGGGTGGGCGTAGCACTGGTGTCCACATAGTGAACACCGGGGAAGCCATCAGCGATGTAAGTAGTGCCGAAAACGAAGTCAATGGCGTAGAGGAGCATGGAGAGGGGGCTGAAGACGTAGGGCCAGCCATTGTACTGCGGGCGCACAGTGCTGGAGTAGATTTTCTGGGTGCCCAACAGGTCAGGATGGGCGGGGTCAATACCATCATCCAGCACAGCGACAGTCACACCCTTACCGGTGTAACCCCGTTTCCAGGCATCCTTGGCCTGATGCGGGCCTTCAGGCATCACCTCAAACCAGTCGGCAGGGCGGATGTCCGGGCGGCCATCGCCAAAGGCTTTCGCCTGGTCCCAGGAGGGCCAGCCCTCGCGGAGTTTCGCCGCGTTGGCCCGCAGTTGGGCCCAGTCCTCGGGGCCTTTCTTGGGGAGTT
Organism: Anaerolineae bacterium; assembly: GCA_028275425.1. Lineage (GTDB taxonomy): Bacteria > Chloroflexota > Anaerolineae > SpSt-600 > SpSt-600 > SpSt-600. Next base: position 801 of record JAPWUT010000220.1, read on the forward strand.
CCCGGGGCTGGTCCGGCGGGTAGGGGTCGGGCTCGGCAGTCCGCTCCAGGACGATAGGAATAATAGCCTCCACCTGGGCAAGAGATGCGATCTTCATCAGGGTATAGGGGTAGGCAAAGCCGATGAAGATTTGAGTTTTCTTCCCGCCCTTGCTTAGCGGAGGCCGGGCGATGACTTTGCCGCCCACGAAGTAGGCGCTCAGGTTGGTCCCCTCCTCCGCAATGACTTCTATGAGGATAGGTTCGGGGGAAGCACCAGCCAAGGTGCCCACCCGGTCAGGCAACGGCGGACTGGCCTTTTGAGCCAGGTCGCGAAGGCGAGGATGGATTTTGCGGAGTGCCTCTTCGGGGGAGATAGCCGGTGGCTGAGGCTTGGTTGGATGGATTGGTTCAGGGGCTTTCTTGGCCTCTGGCGGCGGTGGCTGCTGTGCTATACGTTCAGGTAGTGGCCGCCCAAGGATTTCTTCATTTTGTACCCCTTCAGGCCTGATAGGAAGCTTTTGAGAAGGAGGGCTGGCGAAAGCTTGGGGAAGCAAGGCTGCTGAAAGGGCCACGATGAGGAGTAAACTTACCACAAATCTACCCTTTGGCATATCTGTGCCTCCTTGCTTTTGTGCTGAGCCAGCCCGGCTTTGATTCAATTATAGCATACCTCGTGAACTTTGGCAAATTTTAACCCAATTTCGCCGGGAGTCTTTCCCGCACCTTTACCCAAAGGGGCAAGTTGCCACCCCTTGCAACTTCACCATGAGTGGGGTCTAAAACGCCAGCAGAGCCTAAGCAGAGGAGGCGAGGGAAAACACGGATGTCCGCTCCCAAGCACTCATGCACCTAAACCCCTTCATTCACAAGGGGGGGCGCTCCCACAATTCTGGGAGGCACCCCCAATTGCGAAAGGCCAGGTTCAGCCATGCTTCCTTAGCAGCCTTTAAACCTTGGCAAACCTTTCGTAGATGTAGTTCACTGCATCGCCAACCGTGACAATCTTCTGGGCCTCTTCATCAGAGATTGTCCCCCCAAAGGCCTCTTCAAAAGCCATCACTAATTCCACTAAATCCAGCGAATCGGCCTCAAGGTCATCACGGAAACGGGCTTCTAAGGTCACTTTCTCCTCCGGAACCCCCAGGACTTCTACAATGATTTTCTTCACCTTCTGGAAAATCTCTTCCTTGGTCATGGCTTACCTCCTTAAGGGTGATTGGCTTCAATCAAATTTAACCCCCAGAAGGCTAAGTGGTTGCATCGCACCGAAACTATTCCGAGGCCTCAGGTGTTAAAGAAGGTGGAAAAGGAGGAGAGAAATGGAAGAGCTGATTGCCGAATTCTTAGACCGCTATACCGAGGAAGTTTTGAGCGGCAACGAGAGAAGGGCAAGGGAAATGGTTAACCTTTTCCCCAGCGAGCTCGGAGACTTAAAAGAATTAGCTCAGCTTGTAAAAGAGCTTAGCCTTATCTATAGACTCATGAAGCCTTCACCCAGATTGCAAGAGAAGTTGTTTAGCTTTATCAAGCCCAAGCCTTCGCTCTTCCAATCGTTCGCCTATTGGGCATCAAGGCACAAACGGGAACTGGCCATCGGCGCAACCCTGGTGGGTTCGGCTTGCTCCCTGGCCGGGCTAATGGCTTACTTAATCAAGTTCAGGAAGGCAGCGGCTTAATTTCGCCCCAACGGGCATATAGTTTATGTTCAATCCCAAGGACGTCCAGGACTTTCCCCACAATGAAATCGGTCATTTCATCCACGGTACGAGGTTTGTGGTAATAGGCCACCATGGCCGGGAGGATTATCGCTCCCGCCTCCTTGGCTTTCTTCATGTTCTCAATGTCCACCAAGGATAAAGGTGTCTCCCTTGGGACTAAAACGAGCGGTTTTCCCAGCTTGAGGGCATTCTCTGCTGCTCTGGTGATTAGGTTGTCGGCATAGCCATGAGCAATGGCCGAAAGGGTCTTCATGGAGCAAGGGATTACGACCATGGCATCAAAGAGGAAGGAGGAGCTGGCCAAGGGGGAGGAGAAATCGTCGTCTTGGTAAGAGAAAGAGCATGGGAAGGTGACTTCTTCCCCAAGCTCGTGCTTTATCACGTGCCAAGCGTTTTTGGAGATTATGAGGTGAACTTCGTGGTCGGAGAGGTTTTGTAGTAATCTCAAAGCTAAGGGAGCGCCTGAGGCTCCGGTTACAGCTACCACCAGCCTCAAAATTGCCTCCTAAAAACGGGGATGGATGGGAGTCGAACCCACCGTGGCTGTCTATTTGACACCCACCGACGGTTTTGAAGACCGCGGGGCCCACCGGGGCCCAACCACCCCCATTTGCTTGTTTAAATTATATACTCATAGGCTCCGAAGGGCAAGCTGAAGAAGGGGGAGATTACGCATTTCCTACCCCCGTGGGCTGAGGGTTTGCCTGGGTTTTTGGTCCCACTCGTGGCGGGCTCGCCCCTAATTTGGTTTTGCGGGTGGCACCCCCCACGCACCCCGCCAGAGGGCTTCGCCCCTTGGCCCCCCTTTACCCACCCTCGTGGGCTGCGGGTTCGCCAGAGTTTTGGGTCCCACTCTTGGCGGGTGTGCAAGAGTTGGCCATCCGTTCCCTAATTTTGGTTTCTGGGGGCACATCCCCCACACCCCCTGCCATGGGGGCTTCGCCCCCTGGACCCCCCTTTGCCCACCCCCGTGGGCTGAGG
>JAPWUT010000221.1 GCA_028275425.1 Anaerolineae bacterium
TCCTATCGCCTACGCCGATGGTCACCAAGCGGATTGGAGGAGCCGAAGCTTCGGCCAAGGCTTGCTTAGCCTCTTCCGATACGTATGGGCATTGGGAAAGCTCGGCTTGCTTAGCGGCCAGCTTCATAGCAAAAGCGAGGCAAGTTGGGAAACCGCATTCTTTGCAGTTTGTCTTGGGCAAGAGCTTATATATTTGCAATCCTGTCAGCGCCATATTTCCCCCCTTTAGAATTGGATGATTTTGCCCTCTCTGAGGGCCAAGAAGAGAAGCGCCAGCCCCACTAAAATGTAGACCACGGTGCCCACGAGCCTTTTTCGGCGGACAAGGTGCTTCTGATAAGGCGTAGTTATGGGCACCGGTGGCTTACCCCACACCAAATCGGGCTTGAAAAGCCCCAGTATAGCTGTTGCTATGAAAAAGACGGCTCCGATAAGGGTAAGGTAGAACCTCACGGTTTGTTCATTAGCTTCTGTATTTCCTGCTTGACCAAGGCGATCGTCTTGGGGTGCCTTAGGCTCACGATATCGGCGCCGGCGTGGAGGAGGGTTGTAGCGGTTATGGCTTCCCACAATATAGCCCTCCTCTCCCAATCACCCCAAGCCTCAGGGACCCCCTCGCCAACTTTGGACTCCTTTTGCCGCCAGGATTCCTCTCCGGAGAAGCATATCATTGGTAGTTGGACCATGGGGTCTCCTTGGAGGGCAGCGATTCGGAGCCTTTCCATCACGGAGTATGTGTATTCAAGGCCGTAGCCCAAAGCACCCGTAGTGGGGTCCATAAGGACGCGGTCCAAAGGCATGTTCATATCGCTTATCAAGATATTGAGCTGCTTTGCCAAGTTGACGTCAATAGGGGTGCTGGCGATTACCAAGTGGTTGTTGGCGAGGGCGGCGGCTACGATGGTGCGGTAGTTTTTATCCTCGCAGAGGCCTAAAGCGATGCGTTCCCCGGCACTTTTGTCGGCTACAGCTGTTAGGAGTTCGTTATCTCTTTCCGGCTGGCCTGGCCCTCTCACGATCAGGGGTAAGCCTGTGGCTTCTAAGACCCTTTGGACGATTGTAGCGGCCTCTTGCGCCGGATAAGGTTGGCCATTGGGATTGAGGCCTGTAAGCCTTATCATTATGAGGTCGGCCCCAGCCTCCTCGGCTTTAGCAGCCCACAAAGCGGGGTCACTCATCACCTTTTCACCCCAGGCCTGGATGAGGAGCGGGGACCAATCGGCCGGGAATTTGTCGGTTATTTCTACAGCTATGGCTGGAGGGTTAGGTATTTCCCCTTCAAAATGAAGGAAAGGGAGGGTTGTCTCACCGCCGACGGTTACCGTCCTCTTGCGAGTCCCTCCCTGCTCCTTAGTAGCTCCCAGAGTCACTTCGCGGATTTTGCCGGTGAAAGTTTCCTTGGGAATTTCTACGGTCACAGGCATTGTAATCCTCCCTTCTCTGTTTTTGGCTTAGTTAAGTATATCACAAAATGGGTTTTTGGGGCAAATAGCCATCGCTGTGGGGAGTGTCCTCCCACAAAACCAAAATAAGGGGCGGGCAGCCAACTCTTGCCACCCCGCCACGAGTGGGACCCATAACGCTGGCAAACCCTCAGCCCACGGGGGTGGGAAACTGGGGGCCCAGGGGGGCGGAGCCCCCTGGCGGGGGGTTTGGGGGGTGTGTCCCCCTGACCTAACCCCCTGACCCCCTTCCCTGCGAGGGAAGGGGGAAAATTTGGCGGGGTTCTCGGCCGGGGGAGAGGTTAACCCCCAATACGCTGGTAAACCCTCAGCCAACGAGGGCGGGCAAAGGGGGTGGAGGGGGCGCAGCCCCCTCCCAGGGGGTTTGGGGGATGTGCCCCTAAAATAAAAAGAAGGGGCGAGTAGCCCACATTAGCGAACCCGCCACAAGTGGGACCCATAACGCTGGCAAACCCTAAGCCCACGGGGGTGGGAAAAATGGGGGCCAGGGGGTGGAGCCCCCTGGCAGGGGGTTTGGGAGATGTGCCCCCTGACCTAAAACCACGCCACGAGGATGCACCATTCAAGGGGCGCGGGCTAAGGTTAAGCCCCAAATCCTCCCAGCTTGAGCTTGCTTGAGGGCAAACCCGCATTCCTCAAGAGTTGCACCGGTAGTGCAGACATCGTCCACCAAAATTAAATCTTTCCCGGCCACCTTCAGCGGGTCTGCCCGGAATGCCCCCTTCACGTTCTCCTTCCTCTCCAAAGCGCTAAGCCCAACTTGCGAGCGGGTGTAGCGGATGCGTTCAAGGGCCCCGTTAAGCAAAGGGATGCCCAGTTTTTTGCTCAAATTTTCGGCAAGCAAAGCCGCTTGGTTGTACCCCCTCTCACGCAGACGCTGAGGGTGAAGAGGAACCGGTACTATGGCCTCAGCTTTTAAATCGCTGTGGGGGAGCCGGGAAGCCATAAGTTCAGCCAAGGGAGAAGCTAAAGCCGTCCTCCCCCGATACTTAAGCAGGTGAACGGCTTCTTGGATTGGCCCTTCAAAGTAAGCCACGGAGACAATCCCTTCCAAAGCGTGCAGTTCGTTGGCACAAGAGGGGCATGTTCCCCAATACGGCAACGGTTTACCACAGAAAAGGCAATAGGGCTCTTCCAGGAACCGAATGGCCTTCACGCAGTTATCACAAAGCCACTTTCCCCATGAGCCACACCCTACGCACCTTGGGGGGAAGAGCAGGTCCAAGAATGCTTCCAAAAGCCAATGCATTTCAGAAGCCAAATACTCCTCTAAACACGCCGGAGTTTTTGAGAATGATGAGGGCAGGGCCAAGAAGGACAACGAAAATTGAGGGGAAAACAAAGAATACCAACACCATTATCATCTTGATAGGGGCTTGTCGAGCCAGCTCTTCGGCTCTCTGGCGGCGACGGATACGCATATAGTTGGATTGAACTCTCATGACGTTAGCTATGCTGGAGCCCATTTCCTCGGCCTGGATTATGGAAGCCACAAAACCGGTAAACTCAGGCAAATCAACCCTGGCCGCCATGTCTCGTAAGGCTGCATGCCTTGGCCTCCCATACCTAACCTCACCTAAGAACCGGGCAAATTCTTTGGCCAGCGCGTTGTCCCACTTCTCCACCACTCTGGCCAAGGCTAAGTCAAAACCGAGGCCTGCTTCAACGCTTACGGTTATCAAGTCCATAGCATCAGGCAATGATTTCAGGATTTCCTTCTTCCGGGCACTAATCTTCTGGCCAAGCCATATAGAGGGGAGGGTAAAGCCGAGGAAACCCATAAGTAGAGCAAAGCCCAAGCCTTTAGCCGTTGCTACTTTGGCCACGCTTGTGAGTAAGAAGCCTGCAACTCCAAGGATAACTCCAGCCAAAACCCTGAAGCCCATGAACTCCGTAGCAGTCCAGTTATAGGGATTACCGGCCTTTTCCAGCTTGTTGGCCGTATCCTTAAGCAAGGATTGGGGGGTAAAGCGTGTGACGGCTTGGGCCAAGCTACGTAATAGAGGCTTTACTACG
>JAPWUT010000222.1 GCA_028275425.1 Anaerolineae bacterium
CCCTGGACCCCCATTTCCCCCACCCTCGTGGGCTGATGGTTTGCCAGCGTTTTGGGTCCCACTCGTGGCTGGGTTGCCAGAGCGGGCTACTCGCCCCTAATTTTGGTTTTGTGGGGGGGCACCCCCCACGCCCCCCGCCATGGGGGCTATGCCCCCCTGGACCCCCCATTGCCCACCCTCGTTGGCTTAGGGCTTGCCAGCGTTTTGGGTCCCACTCGTGGCAAGGTTAAAGGAGTTGACAGCTCGCCCCTTTTTAAGGTTTGGGGGACACCCCCAATGGCCCCCGTCAGGGGGTTCCGCCCCCTGGCCCCCCTCTCCTCTTGCAAAGAGGTGTGGAGCCCTTGCTCACAAAGGGTGCTCTTACAATTCTGGAGCATGCCTTCAAGCACCTGGCCTTGAAAACCAAGCTTTTTCTAACAAAACTCTAACCTTCCTCTTATGCCCCTCTAATGCTGCTTTGCTAAGAAATAGGCGGAAACTCTCAGGAAAGGAGGTGATGGCTATGGCCGAGCTGGTCAAGTGGGAACCTTTCAGGGAGTTGATTTCGCTGCGGGAGGCGATGGACCGCCTCTTGGAGGAAAGCTTCGTGAGGCCTTTTGGGTTGCTGGGGCCATCTCGCTTTGAATCCTTCGCCTTGGATATGTACGAGACCGAAAACGATTTGGTGGTCAAGGCCTCGCTGCCGGGAGTGAAGCCTGAAGATATTGATGTTAGCGTCAGCGGCGACCTTCTCACCATCAAGGCCGAAGTAAAGGAGGAGAAAGAGGTTAAGGAAGAGAACTACTTCCGGCGCGAGCGCCGCTTCGGAACCTTCTGCCGGTCCGTCACCCTCCCTATTGAGGTTGATGTAGATAAGGCCAAGGCCGAATATGAGAACGGCGTCCTCACCCTCACCTTCCCCAAGGCCGAGGCCGTAAAGCCCAAGGTTATAAAGGTAAAGGCTAAGAAATAAAAGAGCGTGGGGCGGATTGCTCCGCCCCACAATCCCCAAAGAAAGGAGGTGATTGCTATGGCTACCAGGTGGGATCCTTGGGAGGAGTTCATGAGCCTCAAGGAGGCTATGGATAGGCTCTTGGAGGAAAGCTTCGTCCTTCCAAGGCCTTACGTTAGGGAAAGGCTCTACCGGCTCCCTGTGGACGTTTACACCACCGCTGACGCTGTCGTAATCAATGCCCCAATGGCCGGGGTCAAACCTGAGGACGTAGACATCACCATTGAGGGCGACACTGTGACCATAAAGGGTGAGGTTAAGCCACCGGCCGAGAATGTGGATTACCTAATCCAGGAGCGCCGCTACGGACCATTCTCCCGGACTATAAGGCTCAACATCCCGGTGGAGCCGGATAAGGCCGAAGCCAACTTTGAGAATGGCCTCCTCATAATCACCATCCCCAAGGCTGAGGCAATCAAGCCTAAGACCATAAAGGTGGTGAAGAAGTAGCCATTGCCCTGGCCCCCGGTAAGCCTTGCCGGCCTGCCGGGGGCCATTTTGCCTTACAAGGCGGAAAGGGGTAAAATTTAAAAGAAATTCTGCGAGACGGAGGTGATGGCTATGCCCATCTACGAATACGAGTGCTTGGATTGCGGAATCCACTTTGAACGTGTGCAGCGTTTCTCCGATCCACCGGTGGAGGAATGTCCGAATGGCCATCGCCACGTCCGGCGGGTGTTTCATGCGCCAGGCATAATCTTTAAAGGCTCAGGTTTTTACACTACCGATTACGCTCGGAAGAGCAGTAACGGCGGTGAGAAGAAGGAAGAGAAGGGGGAGGAAAAGAAGTAGATTAAGCGCAGAGGACGCAAGGCGGTTTTGCGTCCTCTGCGCATTTTGCGGTTCAGACCATTTCTACAGCCATCGCTACCGCTTCACCTCCGCCAAGGCAGAGGGCAACTATACCTCTTTTGAGGCCGCGGTCTTTGAGGGCATAGAGAAGTGTAACAAGGCAACGGGCCCCGCTTGCCCCGATGGGGTGACCGAGGGCTATTGCTCCCCCATTGACATTGACCTTGGCCCAGTCCCAGCCATCTTCGGCCAAAGCCTTGCCGTCGGCCAGAACTTGCGCGGCGAAGGCTTCGTTTAGCTCAATGAGGTCGTAATCCGCAAGGGTGGTCCCGGTCTTCTTCAAAAGCTTGCGGATGGCGTGCACCGGCGCAATGAACAGCCATTTCGGCTCCACGGCAGCATAGGTGTAATCTATTATCCTGGCCAGAGGTTTTATCCCCAACTCCTCCGCTTTCCTACGGCTCATTACTACTACCGCTGCCGCTCCGTCGGTTATGCCCGGGGAATTCCCGGCCGTTACTATGCCATCGGGTTTGAAGGCGGGCTTCAGTTGAGCAAGTTTTTCCAAAGAGGTATCTCGGCGCGGGTTCTCATCGGTATCAAAGATGGTGGGTGGGCCTTTGGGCTGCGGAATTTCTACTGGGGCAATTTCTTCCCTGAATTTCCCCGCATCTATAGCAGCTATGGCCTTCATATGGCTTTGGTAAGCGTAACGGTCCAGTTCTTCTCTGGTTATACCGAATTGCTCGGCAATGAATTCAGCGGCATTGCCCATGTGCTGGTCCTCAAACGCACACCAGAGCCCATCGTGAACGGTGGCATCCAGGATTCGGTCGTGGCCGAGGCGGTAGCCCTGGCGGGCTTTCATCAGGAGGTAAGGTCCCATGCTCATGTTTTCCATGCCTCCGGCTACGTAGATTTCGCCTTCTCCGGCTTTTATCATGGAGGCTGCCAGCATCACGGCTTTTAGGCCGGAGCCGCACACTTTATTCACTGTTACAGCTCCAACGGTAGGAGGCAAGCCGGCAAAGATAGCCGCTTGGCGCGCTGGAGCTTGCCCTATCCCAGCCGAAACCACATTGCCCATTATTACTTCATCAATTGTAGCGGGGTCTATCCCGGCGCGCTTTACTGCTTCTTTTATTACTACTGCACCAAGCCTGGGGGCTGGGATTGAGGAAAGGGAGCCCATAAATCGTCCGATTGGGGTCCTGCAACCGCTTACGATGACCACTTCTTCAGTCATGGTTTCCTCCTTAGGTTTAGTGTGGCGCAGCGAATTATAGCATAAGCGGGGTGTGTCCCAAAATTTTCGGGGGGGACACCCCCCGCAGCCCCCCGCCATGGGGCTTTGCCCCCTGGACCCCCCATTTGCCCACCCCCGTTGGCTGAGGGTTCACCAACGTTTTGGGTCCCACTCGTGGCGAGGTTGAAGGGAGTGGTTACTCTCCCCCTTTTTGGGATTGTGGGGGCACATCCCCCAGACCCCCTGCCAGGGGGCCAAGCCCCCTGGACCCCCCAGGTTTTCCCACCCCCGCTGGCTGAGGGTTTGCCGGCGGTTTGGCTCCCACTCGTGGGCGGGTTGCTAATGTGGGCAGCTCGCCCCCTATTGTCTGTTTCTGGGGGCACATCCCCCACAACCCCCTGGGGGGGGGGGGGGGGGGGGGGGGGCGCCCCGCCCCCCCCCCCCCCCC
>JAPWUT010000223.1 GCA_028275425.1 Anaerolineae bacterium
CCATTAGCAAACCCGCCACGAGTGGGACCCAAAACGCCGGCAAACCCTCAGCCCACGAGGGTGGGCAAACAGGGGTCCAGGGGGCGGAGCCCCCTGGCAGGGGGTGTGGGGGATGTGCCCCCACAAAACCTTAAAAGGGGCGAGTAGCCCCCATTAGCAAACCCGCCACGAGTGGGACCCAAAGCGTTGGCGAACCCTAAGCCCACGGGGGTGGGCGAAACAGGGGTCCAGGGGGCAAAACCCCCGGCATACGTGAGGAAATGCAATGCGACAAACCACTACAAAAACCGAACTACTAAGAAAAATCCTAAGCGAGCTCGGAAGCCTCTTCCTGGCCCTATCCTTGGCCATCTTCATCTGGGTAATAGCCGAAAACGAGGAAAACCCAGTTATTCGCCAGAACTTTCCCCAAAAAATACCCTTAGAAATAGTCAACCTATCACCTAACCTGGCAACAGTCGGAAACCTGCCCAAAGAAGTCGAACTAACCGTTGTAGCCCCATCCGCTAAATGGAATTCCCTCACCCCTGAAGACTTCAGAGCTTGGTTGGACCTAAAGAACAAACCGCCAGGCCGGTATGAACTGGAAGTCATGGCCAGCTGCTCGGTAAAAGGGGTAAAAGTCATAGAAACAAGGCCTGGGAGGGTAGCCGTAACCCTGGAAGAAAAAGATGAAAAAGAAATGCCTATAAAGGTCAAAGTGCTGGACTTGCCCCCGTTGGGCTATTACATCTCAGGCTCACCGCAAGCGGAACCCACAACCACCAAAATCTCCGGCCCGAAATCCCAAGTGGCAAGAGTAAAAGAAGTTATAGCCGAAATCACCGTGGGAGGAAGCAGAGAAGGCTTCTCCCGAAAAGTAGCCCTTAAAGCCATAGACACAAACGGCGATGAAATCGCAGGAATAAAACTGGAACCAGCAAGCACTCTGATAACCCTCAACATAGTGCAGAGAGCAGGCTTCAAAGACGTCTCGGTACTAATAAAGCTTGAAGGCCAACCCGCCTCCGGCTTCAGGATAAGCAACGTCTCAGTCACCCCCTCAATAGTAACAGTGATGGGCTCCCCGGCCTCAATTGAAAAAATCCCAGGCTACGTGGAAACTGAGCCAGTCAATATAAAGGGGGCCAAAGAAAGCATCTCCAAGCAAGTCAAACTCAACCTGCCCGAAGGGATATCGGTCCTTGGGGAGCCAAACGTCCTGGTTTCAGTGGAAATAAAGCCGGTTGAAGGTGGGATAACCCTGGAGAAGAAAGTGACCGTTCAGAGCCTGCAATCTGGCCTTAAAGCCTCAGTAGCCCCCGAAACCGTGCAGGTAATCCTGGCCGGGCCTCTACCCCTATTGGCAGAACTGAAGCCGGAAGACGTCCAAGTAATCGTTAACCTAATAGGGCTTGGCCCCGGCACTTATAAACTGCGGCCAGTAGCCCTGGTCCCAGAGGGGGTAAGAGTGGAAAGCATAATACCCGAAACCCTGGAAGTGGTAATCTCCAAAAGCTTCTAAGGAGGGGAAGCTGTGAAACTCTCAATCATAATGCCCGTTTATAACGAAAAAGCCACCATTAGGGAAATCCTGGAGCGCGTGAGGGCCGTAGATGTGGGGATGGGAAAGGAAATCATCGTAGTGGATGATGGCTCTAAAGATGGGACAAGGGAAATACTCCGAGAAGAGGAAAGCCGCGGGGATATAAAGGTCCTGTACCACGAGAGAAACATGGGCAAAGGTGCCGCCGTGAGGACGGGAATAGCCTCCGCTACCGGCGATTTCATAATAATCCAAGACGCCGATTTAGAGTACGACCCCCAAGATTACCCAGCCTTGCTCAAGCCCCTCCTGGATGGGGAAGCAGAAGTGGTCTACGGTTCGCGCTTCCTTGGCGGCTCTGGCTCTTCAATGATATCGTGGCATCGCTTCGGCAATAAATTCCTCACTGCTGTGACCAATCTCCTTTACAGGTCATCCTTGAGCGATATGGAAACCTGCTACAAGGCCTTTAGAGCCTCGGTCATCAAATCCATCCCCTTGCGCTCCAATCGGTTTGAGATTGAGCCGGAAATAACGGCCAAAATACTTAAACGCGGCTACAAAATCCTGGAAGTTCCAATCCGGTACAGGGGTCGGGAATTCCACGAGGGTAAGAAAATCTCGTGGAAAGACGGGTTCAGTGCTATCTGGACCCTTTTAAAATACCGCTTTGCCGAATAAGGGGGGAAGATGTGCGGGATAGTAGGCTACATCGGGCCAAAAGAGGCCAGCACCATAGTCTTTGAAGGGCTTAAACGCCTGGAATACCGAGGCTACGACTCTGCCGGGTTGGCCGTCTTGGAAAAAAATGGCCAAATCGCCATCAGAAAAGAAGTAGGCAAGCTGGTCAACCTGGAGAAGCTCCTCAGGGAGCAGCCCATTTCCGGTAACTTAGGCATAGGGCACACCCGCTGGGCAACCCACGGCAAGCCCTCTCGCTACAATGCCCACCCTCACACCGATTGCTCCGGTAAAATAGTTGTAGTCCACAACGGCATCGTGGAGAACTTTCTGCCCCTCCGCCTTCGCCTTCAGGAAGAAGGCCACGAGTTCACCTCCGAAACCGATTCCGAAGTTATCGCCCACTTAGTGGAAAGCTTCGTTGAAAAAGGAGATGACCTTGTTACTGCCACCCGAAAGGCTCTATGCCAAATCAAGGGGGCCCAAGCCATCGTTGTTATGAGCGCCCTGGAACCGGATAAAATCGTTGCGGCCAGGCTCGGAAACGCCGGCGGTATCGTAGTAGGGGTCGGCGAAGGGGAAATGTTCGTGGCCTCCGATATGCCTGCAATCTTGGAGCATACCCGGAGGATGGTTTTCCTTGAAGACCAAGAGATAGCCGTAGTAACCTCAAAAGGGGCCTATTACATGAAATTGGACGGCCAAATTCTGACTAAGGAAGTCCATACCATACCTTGGGACCCCGTGGCCGCTACTAAGGGGCCGTATCGGCACTTCATGCAGAAGGAAATTTACGAGCAGGCCAGGACGCTTATAGATACACTCCGTGGGCGGGTTGACTTTGAGGAAGGGAAAGTCCTGATGGATGATTTCGGAATATCCCCTGAAGAGCTCAGAAGCTTCCGGAGGATGGCCATAGTTGCCTGCGGCACCTCCTATTATGCCGGTCTCGTAGGCAAGTTCCTCTTTGAAAAGCTGGCGGGAATTACTGTGGAAGTAGATTATGGCTCGGAATTCCGCTACCGTGACCCCATCGTTGGCCCCGATACCCTGGTCTTAGTCATAACCCAATCGGGGGAAACGGTGGATACTTTGGCCGCAATGGAGGAAGCGAGGCGAAAGGGGGCCAAAATCGCCGCCATAGTCAACGTGATCGGCAGCCAAGCCGCCCGCTTGGCCGATGGAGTCATTTACATGCAAGTAGGACCAGAGATAGGGGTAGCCTACACAAAGGCTTTCACCGCTTCTTTGGTGGACC
>JAPWUT010000224.1 GCA_028275425.1 Anaerolineae bacterium
ACTTGACAAGCCTAGTGAACTGGTGCGCCTCGGAAGCCGTCCATGCCGGAATTTCGCCAATCTACATCTTCATCCTCAACCCCCTCACACCTTTTGCTCCCTTGCTCATACCATCCGTTGGGGGGCTCGGAGTGAACCAAGGGACTTTCGTCTTTCTCTACAGTAATGTGGCGGGGGTAGCCTCGCCAGCCGGGGCTTTTTCCCTTTCCCTGGTCATGCAGGCTATAATTTATATAACAAGCCTTCCCGGTGCCTTCCTGTGGTGGCGCCAAAAGAGGAAACAAGGAGGGAGAACATGGTAAGAGAAAGGGAACAAGAGCTAAGGAGGAGGAGAGTCCGCAAGCAGAAGCTAAAGAAGCTGCGGGCTAAATTGGCCGCTACAACTGACCCTGCCGAAAGGGAGCGGATAATTCAAAAAATCCGCAAGATAAGCCCGTGGGCTCCGATTGAATTGCCCCCTAAGCCCGCTCAGGGCCAATGAAGAGAGGCCGGGCTATGGCCCGGCTTTTTTCATTCCAAGCACCCTGTTTATGCTCTCCACCAGCTCGTTCGGGCCAAAAGGCTTGGTGATGTAATCATCAACTTTGGCTATGTGCAGTCCCAAAATCTTGTCTATGCTCTGAGCACGAGCCGTGACCACAATAACCGGGATATCTTTCAGTTCTTCATCGCTTTTCAGCTGGCGGTAGACTTCCCAGCCGTCTACTTCCGGCATCATCAGGTCCAGAAGGATGAGGTCGGGCTTTTCAGACTTGGCTTTCTCCAGCCCCTCTTTACCGCCAACCGCCCCCTTGACTTCAAACCCCCTTTTCTCCAAGATGACTTTTATCAGCTCTATCATCTCCGGCTCGTCTTCTATGCAGAGTATGCGCTTCTTCTCTTCCACAGTTCCCCTCCTAATCGCTCACATTTCTCCCCAAGGCTGGCATTATCACTGGCTTAGCAATCACTATAACCCTGTGGGAGTTACCACGAGGGGGCCAACAAGTGATGAGGGTCAAGGTCTCATCCGGTGTAGGGTCCATGTACCTGGCGTTGGCCCGGCGTTGTTCTTCGCTCACCCCCTTTTCCTGAACCAGGATAACTTCTTTAACCTCGTAGGCAAAGGCTTTACCTTCGGCGTTGTAGAGGAAGATTTTATCGCCCGGCTTTAGTTGCCAAAGCCTCTGGAAGACTTTACCCTTTATGTTATTGTGCCCAGAAATCACGATGTTCCCCTTTTCACCAGGGTTAGCACTGGTGGAATGGTGACCGGCGGCATAATCGGCCGTTTCCCACTGGGCTTGAGGGCCTTTCTCAGTTTGGATAATTTTCAGTCCGACTTCAACTACCGGCGCATCAACCCCTATCGCCGGAATGACAATCCTCACAGGCTTTGGGGCACGGGTAGGGATTGGGTTAGAAGGCCTTGGTTCTGCAGCCGTTGGCGTAGGGGCAACGTTTAGAGGCTCCGGGGTTGAAGAAAATGCTACCGATTGGGCCCCCGTTTCCCCCCGCTGGATTAGGCCTATTGCCATTATCCCAGCTAAGATTAAGAGCCAGGGGAAAAACTTGGTCATGAATTACCCCTGCCAATGTGGCTTAGAGCTTTCTCCACCAAGCTCCTGGGGTTATGGAATAAGGTAAGCTCCAGCTCCTCCCCCTCCAGCCCAGCTCCCATAGCCACTTTCCTGGCCAGCTCCGGGTCCATGAGGTCGCCTGAAGAGTGAGCATCGGAATTGACCAGTAACTTTGCTCCGGCAAGCTTTGCTATTTTGACCACATGGCCATTGGTCAGGCAATGCCATTTTCGGGCACTTATCTCTAAGTAAACCCCGTTTTGGGCGGCTATTTGTGCTTCCTCCAAGGTTATGAAGCCAGGGTGGGCCAAGATGTCAACGTAGGGGCATTCCACAGCAGCTCGGTTTGTGCCCGGCTGAACCGGCTCCATCATCGTCTCACCATGCACGACTACAATCCCGGCCCCCAATTCCTTGGCCTTCTTAGCCAGAGGGGATATCAGCGAAGGCGGGACATGGGTTATCTCAACCCCTGGAATGATTGGGATAGGCAAGCTATCGGCTTGCTCCTTGGCCAGTTTGGCCAGCTCTTTTACGACCCTTTCAAGGTTTGAGGCATCAGCGTGATCGGTTATGGCTATGGCAATGCATCCTTTGATATAGGCCCGACGTATCAGCTCGCTGGGCAAAAGTTCCCCATCACTGAAGAAAGAATGGGTGTGCAGTTCATAGTGGCCACGCATCGTTCTCTCCTTTAAAGTGGGCAAATTGGTGGTGTAGCCCTCTTATGGGCTGAGGATTTCACCATCTTCTTCACCTTTAGAACCAGGGGAGAAGACTCATCGGCTTCCCCGTTTTCCAAGGCTTCCAAGATGGAATCCAGTTCAGGATAAGTTATGCCCATTTCTCCTTCATCGGTCTGGCCTTCCCAGAGGCCGGCGCTGGGAGGCTTGAGGATTATTTCCTCCGGGATTCCGAGGTAGCGGGCAAACCCCCTGAGCTGGGTTTTATACAAGTTGCCTATTGGGAGCAGGTCAACCCCCCCATCGCCGTATTTGGTGAAATAGCCGACCATAAGCTCGCTTTTGTTTCCGGTCCCTACAACCAAGTAGTTGAGGTTATTGGCGTAGTAGTATAAGGTGAGCATCCTAAGGCGCGGCTTGAGGTTGGCCCTGGCCATTGGAGTGCCTGGGGGTAGGATTGTGAGCAAGAGGTCGTAAACCGGGGTCAAGTCCACAGTCTCAGTTTTCAATCCGAAGGTTTTAGCTACAAGGGTGGCGTGCTCCAAGTCCTGCGGATGGCTGTGGCAGGGGAGGATAAGGGCTAAGTGGTTATCGCCCACAGCCTTCTTAACCAACACGGCGGTTACGGAGGAATCAAGGCCTCCGCTTATTCCCAAGACGAGGCCCTTGGCCCCGGCTTCTTCCACTTTGCCCTTGAGCCATTGGACAATTTTGCGCTCAATTTCCTCATAGTCCATGGAATTCCTCCTATTCAAGCTTCTTGGTTGCCTCGTAGGCCAGGATTATAGCCTCGGCCACCTCCTTCATAGGCTTGCGGGTATCCATGCTCAACTTCTGGATGCGCCTGAAGGCCTCGGCTTCAGAGAGGCCTTGGGTATCCATGAGGATTCCCTTAGCTCTTTCCACCAATTTGCGGGTTTCAAGCGCCTCTTTGAGGTCGGCCACCTCTTTTTTGAGGGCTCTGAACTGCTCAAAGCGGGCCAGGGCTATTTCTATAGCCGGGGCCAGGTCCGATTCCCGGAAGGGCTTTACCAGGTAAGCTACAACCCCTGCTTCCTTAGCCTGGTCCACAAGCTCTTTCTGGCTGTAGGCGGTGAGGAAAATTACGGGTGCAATGTCCTCCTGGGTGAGGATGCGGGCGGCTTCAATTCCATCCATATCCGGCATTTTTATGTCCATAATCACCAAGTCGGGA
>JAPWUT010000225.1 GCA_028275425.1 Anaerolineae bacterium
GCCCAAGAAAGTGCGAGATTACATCCTCTGGCTTACGGCCTGGCAGATAGTTCGCCTGGCCAAGGAGAAAGGGAAGGCCATTGCTTTGGAACGCCTTAGGCACATGCCTAAGGGGGAGCGAGGAGATGGAAGGCCGAAACTTAGGCGTAAGCTTGGAAATTGGGCCTACCGGAGCCTTTCGGAAAAGGTCAAAATCTTGGCTCAAAGGGAAGGGATTGAGGTTGTTGAAGTGAATCCGGCTTACACTTCGGTCATAGGGGCGTTAAAGTATGCCCCGCAGCACCTATTGGACAAGGACCGAGCAGCGGCTTTTGTGATTGCCAGGCGTGCCCTGGGGTTTGAAGAGAAGATGCCCAAGCATTACGAACGCTTATTGGGTGACGGAGAATTCCTTGGCTATGCCATCGCTTATTGGGGAGAGAAAGTTGAAGAGCTGAGAGCGAGGAAGAAAGGGGAGAAAAACAAGTGGAAGAGGAATGCGGTTCGGGGGAGTTTGAAGAAAGCGAAGAAATCCCTCCAGCTTCTAAGGAGCTGGAGGGAGGCTAAGGAAAGTGTGGGCGGTGAGCCAGTAGGGGCGACCTGCCGGGTCGTACCTGCCCAAGAGACGGCCGACCGATGGAAGGAGCCGGTGAGGGGCGGGCCTTTGGGCCCGCAAAAAGCTTGGCAAGTCGCCCATGCAGCCCTCGTTGAGCCAATCCTTGGGAGGTCCTTTAGGGACCTCTCTCCCTTGAGGCCGGTTCTGGTCTTAGGGGACTGGGTGAGGCCAGCGAAGAGGTTAGCTCCTGACCTGGTCCAGGGGCGGGGTTGCCGTCATCCATCAGGCAACACTATAGGGGAAGACCAGGAGAGTATAATGGATTAAGGAAAACGCAAAGGAGGAGAAAATTGCTGCGGAAATACATTTCTCGCCTTGTGGAAGGAGAAAGCCTCTCTCCGCAAGAGGCCCAGGAGGCTATGAGCCTCATCCTGGATGAGAAAATTTCCCCTTGGCAGGCTGGCGGGTTCTTAGTGGCCCTCCAAATAAAGGGATTGACTTCACAGGAGCTGTTGGGATGTGCCTTAGCTATGAAGGAAAGGGCCGTTTTCATAAAGCCAACGCGCGAAGATTTGGTGGACATTTCCGGGACAGGAGGAGACCCTTGGGGGACCTTTAATATCTCCACTACCGCTGCTTTCGTAGTAGCAGGAGCAGGGTTGGCTGTGGCTAAGCACGGGGCAAGAGCCGTTGCCAGCAAGTGCGGAAGCGCCGAACTGCTCAACGCCCTCGGTGTAAACCTGAACTTGAACCCCGAAAAAATATCCCGTTGCATTGACGAAATCGGTATAGGCTTCATATATGCCCCATCCTTCCACCCCGCCCTCCACCACGTCCTTCAAGCCAGGAAAGAGATAGGGGTGCGGACCGTCCTTGACCTCCTCGGTCCTCTTGTGAACCCAGCCGGAGCTAAGAAGCAAGTATTAGGCTTATACGATGGACGCCTCACTGAGATAGTGGCGCAAACCCTCAAAGCCTTGGGAAGCCAATCGGCCTTCGTGGTTTACGGGGCCGATGGCTTGGACGAACTTTCCACCACCGGAGTAAACAAAGTCAGCCGCCTTGAAAGAGGGACCATAACCACTTTCCCCCTTGACCCCACAGAACTGGGGCTGGCCAAAGCTAAGCTCTCTGACCTCCAAGGAGGGGAGCCAGAGGAAAATGCGGCCATAACCAGGGCTATCCTCAGCGGAGAAAAAGGCCCACGCAGGGACATCGTCGTCTTAAACGCTGCCGCTGCCATCCTGGTTGGAGGCAAAGCATCCAGTTTGGAAGAAGCAATAGAAATGGCCAAAGAATCCATAGACTCAGGCCGAGCGATGGAGAAACTCAACCAATTGGTCCAGTTCACCAATAGGTGAGGGAGAGGAGGTATGCCGCAGCTCAGTGTTTCTGTGCAAGGCGAGGTTCCGGAAGAGGAGGTAAAACGCATCCTTGAAATCATAGTCCAGCTTTACGAAAAATCCCCTTTCAAAGCACCGGAGGCCGTAGAAGTGGTGGTTGTAGATACCATCAGCCGGCGAGAGAGGATGATGCGGGAGGAAGAGAAAAAGCTTGGGGTAAAGGCCTCCGAAGATTACCCTGTCACCCACGAAGCCTGGTTGGGAAAGCCAAGGATAGTAGCCTGTGTGGAGAGTTTGGCGAAGCTTGCCCCTGTGATTGCCAAAGCCTCAATACTGGTGGCAGCTGCCCACTCCGTCCTCCACGGCTCCCAGGAATACTACCGCTATCGCCTCTCGCCTGAGGCCGTCCGACGTGGCCGCGAAAAAGGCTGGGATACCGAGCACTTGGAGCGCTTCCTTTACCTTGTGGCTTCAGGAATAAAAAACCTCGCAGTAGCCAAACTCTTGGTCCGTTGCGGCTTCATCCCTGAGCACATAAACCTTGCCCTGGACCAATTGAGCATAGAGGAGAGCGAGAAATCCCTCTGGCAATTCGTAGAAGGCAATAACATAGCTCGGGCCCTTTACCTTGCGAGCTTGCTTAAAAACATCCTCTTCGCTTACCCCTCCATACCCTATGCCCCTTACCTTGCCACCAGAATCCAGGAAATAACTGCCCACCTTTCCCCTTCGGCAGCGTGGCAGCTGCGCTCCCTGGGGATGGAACTTGCCCAGACCTTCCCCGGCGACAGCAAAAGCTTCTTTATACCGGCATTTGAGAGGGCGTGGAGCAAACTGGTGGAGGGAAACATAGTTTGAGGAAAGGCCTCCTTGTTTTTATTGCTTTCTTCATCCTTTTAGGGTGCACTTTGCCTAACCCAACCCCCCTTCCTCCCTCCCCAACGCCTATCCCCTCCCCCACTCCTTCTCCTACTCCATCCCATCCCCCGACACCCGACCCGATACCGGCTGAACTTCCGGTTCGGGACTTGGCGGAGATAGCGGCCAGGCTTGGTAAGATTCCCTCGGAGCCTACTCCTACCCCAACTCCTGCCTATTACCATCCAGGCCAGGAGGCCAACTTCTGGCTTGTTGACCACATTGCCAACGCCTACTTCATCACTACTGCTACTCTATCGGTCCTTACTCCAAATTTCTGCGTATGGGTGGAAAAGGGGGCAAAAGTGGACCAAAAAGCCCTCAAAGCTACCATTATGCGGTTTGAACAGGAGATTTATCCCCGCTTGATGGAGGTTTTCGGCCCGGATACCCCTTGGCCCGATTCTTGCCTGCACATCTTCAATGGCTTCTTCCCCGGGGTTGGAGGATACTTCTCTGGCAATGACTCTTACCCCCGCCAAGTCTTCCCTTACTCCAATGAGAGGAAAGTCGTGTACATTAACCTTGGGACTGTGAGCCCCGGAACCAAAGCCTACATTCCACTACTGGCCCACGAACTTCAGCACTTGCTCCAATGGCAAATTGACCGCAACGAGGACACCTGGGTGAACGAAGGGTT
>JAPWUT010000226.1 GCA_028275425.1 Anaerolineae bacterium
GTCCAGGGGGCGAAGCCCCCTGGCAGGGGGTTTGGGGGATGTGCCCCCAGAACAAAAAGAGGGAGCGAGTTGCCCACATTAGCAACCCCGCCACGAGTGGGGCCCAGAACGCTGGCAAACCCAAAGTCTACGGGGATGGGAAATTTCTGGCCCCAAGCACTGTAAAACCTTGCTAAACAGCCCCCTCAGTGCTAAAATTTTTAGGTAACCTTGATAAGGAAGCGGCAGGGGGAAATGGGACAGAACAAAATCGTAGTGCGAGGAGCAAGGGAGCACAACCTAAAAAACATAACGGTGGAAATCCCCAGAGATAAACTGGTGGTGATAACCGGAGTCTCCGGCTCCGGTAAATCAAGCCTGGCCTTTGATACCCTCTATGCCGAAGGACAACGCCGCTACGTAGAATCGCTTTCCGCTTACGCTCGCCAGTTCTTAGGCCTAATGGAAAAGCCCGATGTAGACGTAATTGAAGGGCTATCCCCAGCTATCTCCATAGACCAAAAAGGGGTAAGCCATAACCCTCGCTCTACCGTGGGAACCGTTACCGAAGTCTACGATTACCTGCGCCTCCTGTTCGCCAGGGTCGGGAGGCCGCACTGCCCCAACTGCGGAAAAGAAATCTCCCCACAGACCCCCCAGCAAATCGTTGATTCCATCCTCTCCCTGCCTGAAAACACCAAGGTCATGCTCCTTGCCCCTGTAGTGAGGGGGCGCAAGGGCCACCACAAGAACGTCTTGGAAGAAATCCGCCGGGCAGGCTACGTAAGAGCCCGCATTGACGGCAAAATCATGGAGCTGGATGAAGAAATTGAGCTGGACCGCTACAAACTCCACACCATAGAAGCGGTAGTAGACCGGCTCGTAATCCACCACTCCGAAGATGAGGACTACCGCAGCCGCTTGGCCGATTCGGTGGAAACAGCCCTCAAGTTCGGCAACGGGGTCATCGTAGTTTCCATAATGGAAGAAGGCGGCTACCGCGACCTCCTTTTCTCAGAGCATTCAGCGTGCATTGATTGCGGGATATCGCTCCCGGAAATTGAGCCCAGGACTTTCTCCTTCAACAGCCCCCATGGAGCTTGCCCCCATTGCTCCGGCCTGGGAGTAATAATGGAAATTGACCCCGACCTCGTCATACCCGATAAGTCCTTGAGCCTGAAGGATGGAGCCATAGCCCCTTGGCGATACTTGGGCAAAGAAACCTCACGCTACTACATGCACTTATTGCGGCGAGTCTGCGAATTCTACAAAATCCCTATGAACGTCCCAGTGCGGGAGCTAACCAAAGAGCAGCTGGATATAATCCTATATGGAACTCGCCCCGGCGAGCTGGTCTCCTTGCCCTATTCCGACCAATACGGCCGCACCCATTACTACGAAATCCCCTACGAAGGAGTAATCCCCAACCTCCAGCGCCGCTATCGTGAAACCGAATCCGATTACATCCGGAGCGAGATTGAGCGCTACATGACCGCCAGGACTTGCCCTGTATGCAATGGCACAAGGCTTCGCCCTGAAGCCTTAGCCGTCACAGTGGACGGCAAGAACATTGCCGAAGTAGCCGCTATGTCTGTAACCCAAGCTTTGGAGTGGGTGGAGCGCCTCCAAGGGCCAGATTCTCCTTTGACCGAAAAAGAGAGACTCATCGCTCACCAAATTCTGAAAGAGCTCAGGAACCGCCTCCGCTTCATGGTAGATGTAGGCCTTGATTACATAACCCTTGACCGAAGGGCCTCAACCCTTTCGGGAGGGGAAGCACAGAGGATAAGGCTGGCTACTCAGATAGGCTCTCAGCTTGCCGGAGTCCTTTACATCTTGGATGAGCCCTCGGTAGGATTGCACCAGAGGGATAACGCCCGCCTCATCCAAACCCTAAAGCACCTCAGGGACCTCGGAAACACGGTCATAGTCGTGGAGCATGACGAGAACACAATTCGCTCAGCTGACTACATCATTGACTTGGGGCCGGGAGCAGGGGATAAGGGGGGAGAGGTAGTAGTTGCCGGAACCCTTGATGACCTTCTGCGCTGCCCCCGCTCCATAACTGGAATGTACCTCAGAGGAGAAAGGAAAATAGAGGTTCCCAAATCCAGGCGACCCGGAAACGGCTACTTCCTCACCGTCCACGGCGCCGCCGAAAATAACCTCAAGAATATAACCGTACGTTTCCCCCTGGGCACCTTCATCTGTGTGACAGGGGTTTCGGGTTCAGGCAAATCAAGCTTGGTGATAGAGGTCCTCTACAAGGCCCTGGCCCAGAAGCTCTACAGAGCCAGGGAAAAGCCCGGCAAACACCTCTTCATTGAAGGCATAGAGCACATTGACAAAGTCGTAAACGTGGACCAATCTCCCATTGGCAGGACGCCCAGGAGCAACCCGGCCACTTATACCG
Organism: Anaerolineae bacterium; assembly: GCA_028275425.1. Lineage (GTDB taxonomy): Bacteria > Chloroflexota > Anaerolineae > SpSt-600 > SpSt-600 > SpSt-600. Next base: position 2,393 of record JAPWUT010000226.1, read on the forward strand.
GGGCTTTTACCCCGATAAGGGAACTGTTTGCCTCCCTCCCCGAGGCTCGCCTCAGGGGTTACACCCCCGGCCGCTTTTCATTTAACGTCAAGGGCGGAAGGTGCGAGGCATGCGAAGGGGCAGGAATTATCCGGATAGAAATGCAATTCTTGCCCGATGTCTACGTCCCTTGCGATGTCTGCAAGGGCAAGCGCTACAACCGCGAGACTTTGGAAATCCGCTACAAAGGCAAGAACATATCCGAAGTCCTGGACATGACCGTAGAAGAAGCAATGGAATTCTTCGGCAACATACCCCAGATAAAGGCCAAGCTCCAGACCCTTTACGATGTCGGGCTTGGATACATCAAGCTTGGCCAACCGGCACCGACCCTCTCTGGAGGAGAAGCACAAAGGGTGAAATTGGCCCGAGAACTTTCCCGAAGGGCCACCGGCCGCACCCTCTACATCCTTGACGAACCCACTACCGGCCTCCACTTCGCCGATATTGAGAAGCTGCTCAATGTCCTAAACCGCTTGGTGGATGCTGGAAACACCGTCATTGTAATTGAGCACAACCTGGACGTGATAAAGTGCGCCGATTGGATAATAGACTTAGGGCCTGAAGGGGGCGATAGAGGGGGATGGGTAATAGCCGAAGGGACCCCGGAGGAGGTAGCAATGGTGCCTCACTCTTATACGGGCCAGTTCTTGAAGAAGGTACTTTTCCCTGAGGAGGCGAAGCAATGCGCATACCTATAATTGCTGGCAATTGGAAGATGAACAAAACCGTTCGTGAGGCCTTAGAATTTTTAGAAGCCGTTAAGGGCGAACTGGACGCAGTGGAAGGGGTGGAGAAGGTGCTTTGTCCTCCATTCACGGCCATAAGCACCGTAGCTCAATTGGTCAAGGGGACGAGCATAAAAGTGGGGGCGCAGGATGTCTTTTGGGAAGAAAAGGGGGCATACACCGGGGAAATATCCCCGGTTATGCTCAAAGAATTCTGCGAGTATGTAATCATCGGTCACTCCGAGAGGAGGAAGTATTTTGGGGAGACCGATGA
>JAPWUT010000227.1 GCA_028275425.1 Anaerolineae bacterium
TGGGGGCTTGCGCCCCCTGGACCCCCTTGCGTTCTTTGCGCCCTTAGCGGTTAATTTTGATTTTCCGCCGAGCTCGCTATAGTTCAGTTGCCCTTATTAAGCAGGCAAACTATAATTAGGCGGGAGGGCGAGCTATGGAGATAACTCTAAAGCCCATCGGCAAGGTGGTGAATGCAGTGGAAAAAAGCTCCGAAAAGGTGGATTGGTCACAAGTGGTCTCCATTCTGGAGGTAAATCCGGAGCTTGAAGAAGGGCTTGAAGGGATAGAAGAATTCAACCGCATCATGGTTATCTTCTGGTTCCACTTAGCGGAGGAAACTTGCCTCAAGGTTCACCCCAGGGGGGACAAATCAAAGCCCCTCAGGGGTGTCTTCAGCACCAGGGCACCCGTCCGCCCCAACCGCATAGGGGTAACAGTAGTGGAGTTACTCCGCAGGGAAGGGAATCGCTTAGTGGTGAAAGGCCTTGACGCTTACAACGGGACCCCAATCCTGGACATAAAGCCTTATTTTCCGGAGGGTGAGGGTGACGAAAGACCACCGTGGGTTAAAGGAGGGTAAAGTCCTTATTATCAAAGGCAGGGTCATAAAAGCAGGCAAGGCTTCGGGAGAGGCCATCGTTTCTCCAGAGCCCATAAGCTTTTTCGGAGGAGTGGACCCGGAGACAGGCGAGGTGATAGAGAAAGGGCATCCGCTTGAGGGGCAGAAAATCGCCGGCAAAATCTTGGTCTTCCCTACTGGGAAAGGAAGCACTGTTGGTTCATACACTCTCTACCGACTCAAGCAAAACGGCCTCGCCCCCGCCGCCATCATCAACTCCAGGGCCGACCCCGTAGTAGCCGTAGGGGCTATAATGGCCGATATACCCATGGTGGACCTTGTGCCATGCGAGGAAATTTCCACCGGCGATTTCGTAGAGGTAGAGGGGGATGAAATCAGGGTCTGGAAAGCTGATTTTGGTGAAGCTGGGGGGCTCGCTGATAACCGATAAAACCCGCGAGGCCACCGCAAGGCTGGATGTAATTAGAAGGCTTGCCACGGAGATAAAAGAGGCTTTGGAAAGCAACCCCGAACTTAAGCTGGTAGTGGGGCATGGGAGCGGCTCCTTCGGCCATTTCCCAGGCAAACGTTACGGTGTGAGGGATGGGGTCAAAGGGCCTGAGGGATGGAAAGGCTTCGCCGAAACGGCATCCGCCGCCGCCCGCCTGAACCGTTTGGTAACCGAAACAATGCTTTCCACGGGGATAAAGGCTTTCCCGATGCAGCCTTCGGCTTCCCTCCTCTGCCGCGACGGAGAGATAGTGCGGTGGGAATGGCAACAGGTAAGGAGAGCTTTGGAAAGAGGCCTTATTCCCATCATATACGGGGACGTGGCCTTTGATGAAGTCCGAGGCTCTACCATAGTCTCTACCGATGAACTTTTCTTCTTCCTGGCCCAGAAGCTTCGCCCTTCCACAATCCTGTTGGTCGGGAAAGTGGCGGGGGTATTCACAGCCGACCCTCTCTTGGACCCAGAGGCCAAGCTTATCCCGGAGGTGACTCCTTCGGATTGGGGGAAGATTTTGGGGGCTTTGCGGGGCTCCTACGGGGTTGACGTGACCGGCGGGATGGAGGAGAAGGTCAAGCTTATGCTTAAGCTTGTGGAAATGGTTCCAGGCCTTAAAGTGGTGATAATGTCTGGGGAAGAAGAAGGAGCCTTGAGAAATGCTCTCTTAGGCTCCCTACCGGAAAGGTGCACAATTTTTCACTCCTGAAGGTTAGGGGTAGGAAGATGAAGTGGTCCAGGGTTATGCTACTCGCTGTCCCCCTTGCTTTAGTGGCAGCTCTCCTTCGGCTCGGGCCGGTCCCCGAGCTGGCTCTCAGTGCTCTGGCCCTGATACCTTTAGCTGCCCTGATTGGGGAGGCTACAGAAGAGCTGGCTGTCCGCGCCGGGCCAGTAATCGGAGGGTTATTGAACGCTACCCTGGGAAACGCTGCAGAGCTCATCATTGCCCTGGCCGGCATCCGAGCCGGGTTGCTGGACCTGGTAAAAGCTTCCATCACTGGGTCAATCCTGGGGAATCTATTGCTGGTGATGGGGCTTAGCCTACTTGTCGGAGGGTGGCGTCATGGGGTCCAACGTTTCTCCCGCCAGCGGGCTGGGGTGCTGACGACTATGACAATCCTCACCTTCATTGCCTTGGGAATCCCCTCTCTGTTCAGCCACACCATTGCTGTCCACCATCCGGAAGCCGTGGAAGCCCTAAGCCTGGGGGTAGCTGGGCTGATGTTGACCCTCTACGGCTTGAGTGTGCTCTACACTTTGCGCATCCGGGAACCATTGGGCGCCCATGCTGTCGCCCACACTCGCTGGACGTTCCCTCAGGCCATAGGGATCTTGGCTTCGGCTACCTTGGGCATAGTGGTAATGAGCGAGATACTGGTCCGTACTCTGGAGCCGGCCCTACACGCTCTGGGCCTAACGGAGTTTTTCGTGGGCATCATACTCATCCCCTTAGTAGGCAACGTGGCGGAGCACCTGGTGGCCGTCCAAATGGCGGCGGAGAACCAAGTTGCGTTATCCTTGGAGATTGCTGTAGGCTCAAGCCTGCAGATAGCCTTACTGGTAGCTCCGGTTCTGGTCTTTGCCAGCCTGGCCTTTGGGCAGCCGATGGACCTGGTCTTCCATCCCCTTGAGCTGGTGGCGTTGATGATGGCGGGGGCCATCGCATCCTTCATTGCGCTGGATGGAGAGACCAACTGGCTGGAGGGCGCCCAGCTGCTTGCCCTTTACGGCATGCTGGGGATTGCCTTCTTCTTCGTGTGAGCTGGGACTGGGCAAAGCCAGTCTTTTCGCTCCGACCTAACCCCCTGGCCCCCTTCCCTCGCAGGGAAGGGGGAAAAATTTTGGCAGGGTTGGCCGGTCAGCCTACGAGTGGGACCCAAAACCCTGGCAAACCCTAAGCCCACGAGGGTGGGCAATGGGGGGTCCAGGAGGGCGCAGCCCCCATGGCAAGGGGTTGGGGGGTGTCCCCCCGCAAACTCAAAAGAGGTAGCGAGCTGCCACATTAGCAACCCCGCCACGGGGGGCCCAAAACGCTGGCGAGCCCTAAGCCCATGAGGGTGGGCAAATGGGGGGTGGAAGGGGCGCAGCCCCCTCCCAGGGGGTTTTGGGGGATGTGCCCCCAAAGTTTTAAAAGAAGGGGAGAGTAGCTAACTATTGCCAACCCCGCCACCGAGTGGGACCCAAAACTCTGGCGAATCCTAAGCCCACGAGGGTGGGCAAATGGGGGGTCCAGGGGGCGCAGCCCCCTGGCAGGGGGTCGTGGGGGGTGTCCCCCCGCAAACTCAAAAGAGGTAGCGAGCTGCCACATTAGCAACCCCGCCACGGGGGGCCCAAAACGCTGGCGAGCCCTAAGCCCATGAGGGTGGGCAAATGGGGGGTGGAGGG
>JAPWUT010000018.1 GCA_028275425.1 Anaerolineae bacterium
TGGCAAGTCGCCTATGCAGCCCTTGCTGAGCCTCTTCTTGGGAGGTCCTTTAGGGACCTTTCTCCCCTAAGGCCAGTTCTGGTCTTTGGGGATTGGGAGAGGCCAGCGAGAAGGTTAGCCCCTGACCTGGTCCAGGGGCGGGATTATCAACACTATAGGGGAGGACCAGGAAGGAGGTAAAACGGATGAGGAAGCTGGTAAGTTTTCTCGCTTTAGCTTTCTTTTTGACTTCGTGCGCTTCTTTAGGGGCCAGGCCAACTCCAACCCCCACCAAAACCCCTAAACCTACCCTCACCCCAACCCCTAAGCCCGCAAACCCTTCAACCCCAACGGTTCAGCCAAGTCCAACCCCTACTTTCACCCCAACCCCTATCCTTAACCTTTGCCCCCTCACCGGCGAGCCTGTGGATAGCCCGGAGAAAATCAACCGTAGGCCGCTGGCCGTAAAAATCTCCAATTCCCCAGAGGTGAGGCCTCAATCAGGCTTGTCCTACGCCGATATCGTCTTTGAACACCTGGCCGAGGGAGGCATAACCCGCTTTACGGCTATCTTCCTCTGCAAAGATGTCAAACGCATAGGCTCGGTAAGAAGCGCCAGGCTGATTGACCTGGAAATCCCCCTCTTCTACCATGCCATATTCGCTTACTCCGGCGCTTCAGGCGAAGTGACCAGGATGTTAGATAGCTCTGACTTCGCTAAGTACACCCTATCGGAATGGCGGGGGGACCCAGGGTTCTACCGGGTTAAGGAACCGGGAAAGGCCCTTGAGCATACCCTCTTTACCGATACCGCTACCCTTTGGGAAGTAGCAAACAAGAAGGGGATAAACCAAAAGGTTGAAATCAAGCACATGGTCTTTGCCCAGGACCCCCCACCCGATGGCCTCCCAGCCAATGAAATCTACATCCCCTACCACCGCCGCTACTCCGATGTCCTTTACCGGTATGACCCGCAAAAAGGCGCCTATTTGCGCTTCCTCGTCGGGGAGCCTCATCTGGATGCCCTAACCGGAGAGCAAATCGCAGTGAAAAACGTGGTCATAGTCTACGTCAACCACGTGGAGACCCTGATAATTGAGGATAAGCTCGGGTCAAGGTCAATCCAGATACAGCTGTGGGGCCAAGGTAAAGCCCAGGTCTGCCGGGATGGTAGGGTCTATGATGCGATATGGAGCAGGCCTTCCCGCCCCGACCCCCTCACAATCTTGGACTACGGGGGGAATATTTTCCCTTTCAAGCCCGGTAACACTTGGTTTGAGCTTGTCCCACTTGAGATGGAGGTCAAAATCAAGTGAGCCTCAAGAAGGGCCTGATACAAGTTTACACCGGGGATGGGAAGGGTAAAACTACCGCCGCTTTAGGACTGGCATTGAGAGCAGCCGGCCACGGCTTCAAAGTCTACATAATCCAATTCATGAAAGGTTGGCCTCACTACGGGGAACTCAAGGCTGTGGAATTTTTGCCCGGTGTAACCCTGCGCCAGTTCGGAGGCCCGCACTTTGTGGACCGCAACAACCCCTCCGCGGAAGACATCCGGATGGCCCGAGAAGCCCTTCAGGAAGCCCGCCGGGCTATGCTTTCGGGCGAGTACGATATCGTTATCCTGGACGAAATCAATGTGGCCTTGGATTTTGGCCTGATACCCCTGGAGGAAGTGATAGCATTGCTTGAGGAGAAGCCGGAGGGGGTGGAGCTGGTCCTAACCGGCCGGAACGCCCACCCCGAAATCATCCGGCGAGCTCACTTGGTGACTGAGATGAAGGAGGTTAAGCACCCTTACCGGGAAGGAATAAGCGCCCGCAAAGGGATAGAATTTTAGCCTTGCCTAAGGCGTCATTGCGGGGATCGGAGGTTGCTTCGTCCCCTTCGGGAGCTTGCAATGACGGTTAGGCCCTTGCCAATTAAGCCAAGAAGCGCTATTAAAAATCTTAGGATGCCCTAATGCCGCCTGCCGGGTTCGCGGGCATCCTTAGTGAGGCGGGGTAGAAATAGCCCGGCTTTGGAGCGGGAGGTGGGGTATGGCGGAGATTGGAAGGGAGGAGGCGAAAAAGAGGATTGAGGAACTGCGCAAGTTAATCCACTACCACAACTACCTCTACTACGTCCTTGATGCGCCGGAGATAAGCGATGCCGAATACGATGCCTTGGTAAGGGAACTCAGGAGGCTTGAGGAACTTTACCCCGAATTCATCACCCCCGATTCTCCAACCCAGAGGGTGGGAGGCCAGCCGGCGGAAGGATTCGCCGAGGTCAGGCACCCTAAGCCCATGCTCAGCCTGCAGGATGCCTTCAATGACGAAGAGATGTGGGCATGGTTCAGGCGAATCTCCAAACTCCTCCCCGAAGGGGTTAAACCCGAAGACCTGGAGTTCACCGTAGAGCCTAAGATAGACGGCCTAACTGTGGTCCTAACCTACGAGAACGGGGTCTACGTGAAAGGCGCTACCAGAGGCGATGGCTTCGTAGGGGAAGATGTAACAGCTAACCTGAAGACCATAAAAGCTGTCCCCTTGCGCATCCCAGTCGTTCCCGATGGCGAACCACCGAAGCGCATCGTCGTCCGCGGGGAGGCCTACATGCCGATAAGCGCCTTTGAAGAGTTCAACCGTCGCCAGGCAGAGCTTGGGCAGAGGACCTTCGCCAACCCACGCAACGCCGCTGCCGGCTCAATCCGTCAGCTTGACCCATCCATAACGGCGCAGAGGCCACTGAGCATCTTCACCTATGCCATAGTGGAGCTTGAGGGTGGTAAGCCCATAAGAACGCAATGGGAAGCCCTGGAATACCTCAAATCCCTCGGCTTCCCCGTCAACCCCGAAAACCGATTGGCCAAAAGCTTTGAAGAGGTTCTGGCCCTCTCCAAGGAACTGATGAAGAAGCGGGATGCTTTGGACTACGAAGTGGATGGGGTTGTAGTCAAGATAAACGATTTGGCCGTTCAAGAAGCCCTTGGAGTAGTTGGGAACGCCCCCAGGGGGGCCATAGCTTACAAGTTCCCGGGCCGTGAGGCCACAACTAAGCTCTTGGACATCATCATAAACGTAGGGCGCACCGGCTCCCTCAACCCGGTAGCCATCTTGGAGCCGGTCCATGTAGGTGGGGTAATCGTAAAGCAAGCTGCCCTCCACAACGAGGAAGACATCCACCGCAAGGACATCCGCATAGGCGATACGGTAATCGTCAGGCGGGCGGGGGAAGTAATCCCGCAGGTAGTAGGGCCGGTGAAGGAACTCCGTACCGGCCAGGAACGCATATTCTACATGCCCAAGAATTGCCCAGTATGCGGGGAGCCGGTGGTCAAGCCTGAAAACGAGGTTGACTACTATTGCGTGAACGCCGCCTGCCCGGCCCAGCTTGTCCGCCGAATTGAATACTGGGCCTCAAAAGGGGCTATGGATATTGAGGGGCTTGGGGAGAAAGTGGCGGAGCTTTTGGTGAAAGAGGGCTTGGTCAAAGACGTTGCCGACCTATACTACCTCAAGCCTCAGCAGCTTTTGAGGCTGGAAGGCTTTGCCGAAAAGAAAGTCTCCAACTTGCTCAAGGCCATAGAGGCCTCCAAACAAAGGCCATTCTGGCGGGTCCTTACAGGCTTGGGGATAAGGTATGTAGGGGAGATAGTGGCCCAGACTCTGGCCAAACACTACCTCTCAATTGATAGGCTCATGGCCGCAACCGAAGAGGAGCTAATGCAGATTGAGGGTATCGGACCGAGGATAGCTAAGAGCGTGGTGGACTTCTTCTCCAGGCCTCGCCACCGCGAAATCATAGAGAAGCTCCGCCGGGCCGGTGTGCGGTTAGCGGAGGAAGAAGTAGTAAAGGTTGAAGAAGGGCCCAAGCCTCTGGCTGGCCTTACATTCGTTATAACCGGCACCCTTTCTGTGCCTCGGGAGGAATTTGCCGCCCTGATTGAACGCTACGGCGGCAAAGTGGCCGATGCCGTAACCCGTAAGACCAATTACCTCATAGTGGGCGAAGCCCCTGGAGCTACCAAATACAACCGCGCTCGCGAGCTCGGCATCCCTATGATAACAGAAGCTGATGTCCGGAGGATGATTGAAGAGGGGGTGAAATGAGCGAACACTTTGATGTGGCGATAATAGGCGCAGGGCCTACCGGAATCTTCACTGCCCTTAAACTCAGCCAGGAAAACCCATCGCTGCGCATCATAATCCTGGACAAAGGCCATGAACTGGAAAAGAGGCGCTGCCCCGCCCAGTTGGGGAGTCAAGGTGCGGCAACGGGGAAATGCATCCAGTGCAATCCTTGCCATGTGCTCTCGGGCTGGGGCGGGGCAGGCGCCTTCAGCGACGGCAAACTAACCCTCTCCCCCGAGGTCGGAGGAAACCTCGGGGAATACTTGGATAGGGAAAGGCTGCAGGCCATAATCGGGGAAGTGGACAAGGTTTACAGCGATTTCGGAGCCAAAAGCCCTGTGTTCGGCACGGACATTGATGAGGTGGAGCGCCTCCAGAAAAAGGCCGCCAAGGCTGGCCTCAGGCTTTTGGCCATGCCCGTCCGCCACATCGGCACCGAAAATTGCCGTAAGGTCCTGCATAACCTGCATAAAGAGCTCCTATCCCGAGGGGTTGAGATAAGGATGAGGACCCCCGTGGCCCGCATCCTGGCGGAGGACTCCGTTGTAAAGGGGGTGGAGACCGAGAAAGGGGAAAGGATTGAGGCCACTTTCGTGGTTATGGCTCCGGGGAGGGAAGGGGCCTCTTGGCTGACAAGCGTGGCCAAAGAGCTCAACCTATCCCTTGACCGCAACCCCGTTGATATCGGGGTCAGGGTGGAAGTGCCAGCCGTGGTCATGGAGCCCCTCACCAACGTCCTCTACGAAAGCAAACTCTTCTACACCTCCAGAGCCTTTGACGATAAGGTCCGAACCTTCTGCATGAACCCCTACGGGGAAGTGGTCCTGGAGTATGTGGGAGATGTCATAACGGTAAATGGCCACAGCTACGCTAACCGCAAGACCCTTAACACCAACTTCGCCATCCTGGTGAGCAAGCGCTTCACCGAGCCGTTCAAAGACCCAATAGCTTACGGAAAATCCATAGCCCGATTGGCCAACCTCCTCGGGGGAGGGGTGATAGTCCAGCGGCTTGGTGACCTTGAGCAGGGCCGGCGTTCAACACCGGAAAGGCTCTGCCGAAGCATAGTCACCCCAACCTTGAAGGACGCTACCCCAGGCGATTTGGGCCTTGTCCTACCCTACCGCTACCTTGTGGACATCCTGGAGATGCTCAGAGCTATGGATGAACTCGTCCCAGGCGTCTACTCCCCACACACCCTACTTTACGGGGTGGAGGTCAAATTCTACTCCTCGCGCCTCAAGCTCACCCCCTCGCTTGAGACCGAAGTAAAGAACCTTTTTGCTGCCGGGGATGGGGCTGGAGTAACGAGGGGCTTGGTGCAAGCTTCGGCTTCGGGCCTGATAGTGGCCGAGGAGATACTGCGCAGGGTCGGCTCATGAAAGAAGACTTTACCCCAATGCTCAGGCAATACCGCCAGCTCAAAGCCCTCTACCCCGATGCCATCCTCCTCTTCCGCTTGGGCGACTTCTACGAGATGTTTGACGAAGATGCCAAAATCGCTTCCCGAGAGCTGGAGCTTGTCCTAACCTCCCGTCGCTTCTCCAAAACGGTCAAACTCCCCATGTGCGGTGTCCCCTACCACCAGCTCACAACCTACATCGGCAAGCTCATTGAGAAAGGCTACAAAATCGCCATAGCCGAGCAGATGGAGGAGCCAGGCAAGGGGAAACGCCTGGTAAAGAGGGAAATCGTCCGGGTCATAACCCCAGGGACCGTAATAGAAGAAGGGCTTCTACCCGATAAGGAGGAAAACTTCCTGGCCGCAATCGTCCGGGAGGATGGAAGCTACGGCTTGGCTGTGATGGAACTATCCACCGGGGACTTCTCGGCTACACAGGTGGAGGGGGCCAATGCGCTTGATTCACTCCTTGAGGAACTGGAGCGCCTCCGCCCAAGCGAATACGTCCTTCCAACCTCCCTCGCCTCCGATGAATCCTTAACCTTGCGCCTTACGGGAATCCGGAAAGCTCGCCTTTCCCCTCAAGAGGACCAAACTTTCTCCTCCCTTTCGGCGAAAGAAGCCCTCCTTTCCCACCTCCCATCAATCCCCAAAGAGTTGGAAACTTTGCCCTTGGCCCTGAGAGCGGCTGGCGCTCTGCTCTGCTACCTCAAGGAAAACCAGCTTTCGGACCTGGGGCACATCAGAGCCATAAGGGTCTATAACCTTTCGGCCTACATGAACCTTGACGCCGTCACTTGCCGCAACTTGGAACTTCTGAAGACCCTGCGGGAAGGCGAAACCCGCGGTTCCCTCTTCTGGGTTCTGGACCATACCTGCACAGCCATGGGGGCAAGGCTCCTCAAGCGATGGATAACCAGGCCACTACTTGACCCTGAAGCCATAAAGGCAAGGCTTGAAGCTGTGGAAAACTTGGTCCAGGACCATTTCCTCCGCTCCGACTTGCGCAACCTTCTGGATGGCCTATACGACGTAGAAAGGCTTGTGGGTCGGATTGGGTTTGGGAGCGCCAATGCCAGGGACTTGGTGGGCCTTAGGCGCTCCTTGGAGAGGATACCTCCGATAAAGGAAGTGCTGGGCAGGGCACAAGCCCAGCTCCTTAGGGAATTGAACCAAGCCCTTGACCCACTTCAGGATGTAGCCAATTTAATCCGCAGCGCCTTGGTGGATAACCCCCCGATTCTGGTCAGGGAAGGGGGGCTAATCCGCCCTGGATACAGCAAAGAACTTGATTCCTTGCGCCGGGAAGTGGCCTCGGGCAAGGCCTGGCTGGCAGAGTATGAGGCCAAGGAAAGGGAAAGGACCGGAATCAAAAACCTGCGGATACGCTACAACGAGGTTTTTGGCTTCTTCATTGAAGTTACGAGAAGCTACCTCCACCTTGTCCCCCCTAATTACGAGCGCAAGGCCACAATCTCCGGAGCTGAGCGCTTCATCACCCCCGAACTTAAAGCCAAAGAAAGCGAAATCTTGGCCGCTCAGGACAAAGCCAAAGAGCTTGAATACGAACTATTTGTCCGGCTGAGGAGGGAAGTAGCCTCAAGGATGGAGCGCCTCCAGCAAGCAGGCCGGATATTGGCCCAGCTGGATGTCCTCTGCTCCCTGGCTGAAGCTGCTGCCCGTTACGGATACACCAAACCAATCGTGGATGAAAGCACCACCATAAGCATAAAAGAAGGCCGCCATCCCGTAGTGGAAAGGATGATGCCTGAGGGGGAGCCGTTTGTCCCGAACGATGCCTTCTTGGAGGGGGATGGGGACAGGCTCCTTGTGATAACCGGCCCCAACATGAGCGGGAAAAGCGTCTACGTGCGCCAAGTAGCCCTAATCGCCCTCATGGCCCAGATGGGAAGCTTTGTCCCGGCCAAAGAAGCTCGCATCGGCCTTGTGGACAAAATCTTCACCCGCATTGGTGCTACCGATGAAATTGCCAGGGGGCGCTCCACGTTCTTGGTGGAGATGGAGGAAACAGCTCACATCCTCCGCAATGCCACCCCCAGAAGCCTCATAATCTTGGATGAAGTAGGCCGTGGCACCAGCACTTACGATGGGATGAGCATAGCCTGGGCCGTAGCCGAATACATCCACAACCGGATAGGTGCTCGCACCCTCTTTGCCACCCACTACCACGAGCTCACCGAACTTGAGGAGCACCTGGAAGGAGCCAAGAACTACAGCCTGGCCGTAGCTGAAGAGGGCGGGAAAATCATCTTCCTGAGGCGAGTAATCAGGGGAGGGGCCGAAAAAAGCTACGGCGTCCAAGTGGCGAAATTAGCTGGCCTGCCGGAGGAAGTAACGGAAAGGGCCAAGGAAATTCTGGAAAAAGCCGAGAAAGGCTATGCTCCTCAGCCCCTGACCCTGCGAGAAGTAACCCCGAAACCCGAAAGCCTCCTTCTACCCGCTAAGGACCAGGCTATATGGGAAGTAGTGCGGGAAATATTCCGGGTAGACATAGCCAACATAACCCCGGTTCAAGCCCTCATCCTCCTCAACGAACTCCAGCGCAAACTCAAAGGAGACTACAGATAACCACCACCGTCAGCCCAAACGTTCGCCTCGAACTCTAAGCCCACCTGGCGGGTTTGTGGGGGGTGTTCCCCCACTTTCACGCCGACTGAAGTCAGCCTCTTTGAAAAATGTCGGCCTTCGCCAAGTACGGGCGTAGCGACGCTACGCCCCTACATTAAACTGGGGGTGGAGGGGGCGCAGCCCCCTCCCAGGGAGTTTGGGGGATGTGCCCTTTCCGACCTAACCCCCTGGCCCCCTTCCCTGCGAGGGAAGGGGGAAAATTTGGCGGAGTTCTCCCCTCTTCACTCTGGAAAGGACCGCGGGAGAGGTTAACCCCAGAACACTGGCGAACCCTCGGCCAACGGGGGTGGGGAAACGGGGGTCCAGGGGGCGCAGCCCCCTGGCGGGGGCTGTGGGGGGTGTCCCCCCACGAAACCAGAAGAGGGGACGAGTTGCCCACCTTAGCAACCCCGCCCACGAGTGGGACCCAGAACGCTGGTAAACCCTCAGCCAACGGGGGTGGGGAAACGGGGGTCCAGGGGGGCGCAGCCCCCCTGGCAGGGGGCTATGGGGGGTGTCCCCCCACGAAACCTTAAAAGGGGCGAGCAATCCACCCCTGTAAACCCGCCCACGAGTGGGACCCAGAACGCCGGCAAATCCAAAGCCTACGGGGGTGGGGAAACGGGGGTCCAGGGGGCGCAGCCCCCTGGCGGGGGCTGTGGGGGGTGTCCCCCCACGAAACCTTAAAAGGGGCGAGCAATCCACCCCTGTAAACCCGCCCACGAGTGGGACCCAGAACGCTGGCAAATCCAAAGCCTACGGGGGTGGGGAAACGGGGGCCCAGGGGGGCGCAGCCCCCTGGCGGGGGTTGTGGGGGGTGTCCCCCCACGAAACCAGAAGAGGGAACGAATTGCTCACCTTAGCAACCCCGCCACGAGTGGGACCCAGAACGCTGGCAAACCCTCAGCCTACGGGGGTGGGCAAAGGGGGTCCAGGGGGCGCAGCCCCCCTGGCAGGGGGTGTGGGGGATGTGCCCCCGCTTTAGCCGGGTAATTTACAGCTTGCTCACCTTTCCTCCTTCCCACCTTACCCCGAACACAGGCCCCTCCAAACCTGTGAGCAGGCGCAAAATACTCCGAAACCTCTCCGGCTCTCCTGAAGTGAAAAACGAATAGCGGCCTTTCCCCCTTTCCTCCCTCAAAAGCCCATTGCTTTCCAGAACCCTCTTCACCTGGCGAGCTACAGCCTCAGAAGGGTCAATTATACTCACACCTGGGCCAACCACCTTCTCCAAGCTTTCTCGGAGGAACGGGTAATGGGTGCAGCCCAGGACCAGAACATCTATCCCTTTCTCAAGCAGAGGCTCAAGGTGTGCTTTGACCCTTTCCTCTGCTTCCTTGCCATTGAGAAGCCCCTCTTCCACCATCTCCACCAGGCCCGGACAAGCCTTAGTGTAAATCTCAACCCCTTGACCAAACCTCTCCACAAGCCGCTGGAAAAGGAGCCCTTGGAAAGTCGCTTTAGTAGCTATAACCCCAATCCTACCGCTTTTCGTAAGGCTTACGGCCGGCTTAACCGCCGGCTCCATCCCAACGATGGGGATGGGGAAGCGCTCTCGGAGGCTGTAAAGGGCAGCGGCAGAAGCCGTGTTGCAAGCCACCACCACGACCTTAGCCCCTTCCCCTATCAAAAATTCGGTTATGCCTTCGGAGAAAGCCCTGACTTCTTCCAGGGATCGCTCTCCATAGGGGAGGTGGGCGGAATCGGCAAAGTAAACGATATCTTCACAGGGTAGTAACCGAGCAACTTCTCGCCAAACAGAAAGCCCTCCCACCCCTGAATCAAAGATGCCAATGGGGTTATCCTTGAAAGGCAAGGGCCACCTCCTACCCAATTTGGCCTTAAGTTTAACCAATTTCGCCCAAAAATCAAAAAGCCCCGATGGGTTCGCCAGAGTTTTGGCCCCTCTGGCGGCGACGCTACGCCCCCTTCATTGCCCCCACGGCAAAGCCATTTTTGACAAAGGACCAATATGGTGATATAATTCACAAGCCTTTTAACTAAGCATTGAGCTGAGGAGGAACCTATGCCGATTATGATTCTGGGAAAAGAGAAGGTCCCCCAATTCGTGGAAGGCCTCCTTAGGGATTACCAAGTCATTGGCCCCCGCAAAAAAGACGGGTTCTACCTTTTTGGGCCTGTAAGCAAACCCGAAGAAATCGCCCTTGAATACCCAATAGCCCTTTATCCCCCCAGGAAATTCTTCCTCCCGGCAAAAGAGCCTGTTCTACGTTTCCGCCTCGGAGAAAAGCCTGAGGTAGAACCTGTAGTGGAGCCACCTACCCCTAAGGTGCTCTTCGGCTTGCACCCATGCGACCTTCACTCTACTCGCCTTTTGGATGCAGCTTTCCTCAAAGAAAATCCGGATGCAAATTATGAGACCCGCCGCCGCAATGCTATATTTGTGGGGATAGACTGCCTTGCTCCTTGCGATGAATACGCCTTCTGCAAAGACATGGGAACCTTGGATCCCAAAGGCTACTACGACCTCTTCTTAACCGACTTGGGGGAAGCCTACGCCGTGGAAATCGGGAGTGGGCGTGGGGAAGAGCTCCTGAGGAAATACTCAGCGGCTCGTGAAGCTACCAAGGCCGAACAGAGTAAGCTTGAAGAAGTGCGAAAGGATAGGGATAAGAATTTCCCCTCCAGGCTCAAGTTTGACGCATCAAAATTGCCGGAAATCCTCTGGAGCCGCTTTAACTCCCCATACTGGGGAGAGCTGGCCAAAAGGTGCATGGGATGCGGCTCATGCACACTGGTCTGCTCCACTTGCTACTGCCATGACGTTCTTGACCGAGTTGAACTCAACCTTACGGAAGGGGAGAGGATAAGGGTTTGGGACTCTTGCTTGCTGGATGAATTTGCCAAAGTAGCAGGAGGGCTCAATTTTAGGCCCTCTTTGGAGCAACGCCTGCGCCACCGCTTTTACCGGAAAGGCAAGTACCTTTGGGACCTGCTTGGCCTTCCCGGTTGCGTGGGATGCGGGCGGTGCACCAGGCACTGCCTGGCTAAAATCAACCCAATAGAAGTGTTCAACGACGTTTACCAGGAATATAGTCAGGCCTAAAGGGGAGGAAAGAGCCATGAGCAATGCCCACCTTCTTTTGCCCCGCCTTGCGCGGATTTTGGAAATCAAAGAATTAACACCCAGGGAGAAGCTCTTTACCCTTCAACTGGAAGACGGCAAACCCTTGGGCCATAGCCCCGGACAATTCGTGGAAGTCTCAGTCTTCGGAGTGGGGGAATGCCCAATAAGCATTTGCTCTTCCCCTACCAGGGGGGATTACTTCCAGCTTTGCGTAAGAGCAGTGGGCCAAGTTACCAATGCCCTGCATCGCCTCAAGCCTGGAAGCATGGTAGGAATAAGAGGCCCTTACGGCAAAGGCTTCCCACTGGAAGTCATGAGGGGCCAAGACGTCCTCATAGCCGCCGGAGGCCTCGGAATGGCCCCACTCCGCTCCTTGGCTCAGTACATCAAAGATAGGCGCGATGAATTCGGAGAAGTCACCGTGCTTTACGGGGCCAAAGAGCCAGGGGAATTGCTTTTCAAAGATGAGCTGGATGAAATCCAAAGCGTTGGAGAGTGCCTGCTCACCGTGGACAAGGCCGATGAAAGCTGGAAAGGCCACGTTGGAGTTATAACCACCCTCTGCCCTCAAGTAAGCGTTGACCCCACCCGCACCATTGCCGTTACCGTCGGCCCCCCAATAATGTACCGCTTCATCCTGCAGGAATTCAAGAAGATGGGGATTCCAGACGACCGAATCTACCTCTCCTTGGAAAGAAGGATGAAGTGCGGGGTAGGAAAGTGCGGTCATTGCCAGATAAACGGCATTTACGTATGCCGTGAAGGGCCTGTTTTCAACTATGCCCAAATTAAAGATTTCCCTGAAGCTCTTTGATTCGGAGGTAAGCTCATGAAGCCGAAAGTTGCCATTTTTGAATTCGGATGTTGTGAAGGTTGCCAACTCCAGATACCAAACCTGGAGGAGAAGCTCTTGGAGCTCCTGGAGCACATAGAGCTCGTATCCTGGAGGGAAGGGAGCAGTGCCCACAGCGAAGGACCTTACGACATAACTTTCGTGGAAGGGTCCATAACCAGGGAAGAGGAAAAGGACCGGTTACGCCAAATAAGGGAGAAATCCCGAATCCTCATAGCCCTTGGCGCTTGTGCTCATATCGGCGGAGTCAATGCCATTAAAAATTCCATGGACCAAGAAGAAGTCCGCCGCTATGTCTACGGGGATAAAGCTGAATGGTTCCCATCCATACCTGCCATGCCTCTGAGCGCAGTTGTGCCGGTGGATTACGTTGTCCCGGGTTGCCCAATTGACAAGGAGGAATTCCTTGAGATAACGAAAGCCCTGCTTATGGGCAAGACCCCAGTTTTGCCCAATTATCCGGTTTGCGTGGAGTGCAAAAGGGCCGAAAACATCTGCGTGTATGAGAAAGGCCTTGTCTGCCTTGGGCCTATCACCAGAGCCGGTTGCAATGCCCGCTGCCCAACCTTCGGGAACAGATGCATAGGATGCCGGGGCCTTATTGATAACCCCAGCATTAACGCTCACAAAGAGGTAATGGCTCGCTACGGCCTTTGTGCTGAGGACATAATCAACAAATACCGAATGTTTTGGGGCTACGCGGAGGTGATAAAATGAGTGGCTTTGATATAAATGTGCACTACGTCTCCAGGGTTGAAGGTCACGGCAACATCGTGGTCAAAGTAGAGGACAATCAGGTCAAAGAAATGCGGTGGGAAATTCCCGAAGCCCCTCGCTTCTTTGAGGCCATGGTCAGGGGCAAACACTACAGCGATGTTGTGTTCATAATTTCCCGGATATGTGGCATATGCGGTATAGGGCACACATTTGCCGCCATCCAGGCCTTGGAGAAAGCTCTGGGCTTTGAACCTTCGGAACAGACTTTGCTTCTCCGCAAGCTCCTCCTTCACGGCGAGACTATGCAGAGCCATACCTTACACTTCGGATACCTCGCTTTACCCGATTTCTTCGGTGCCCCCAACATAATCCCATTGGCTCAGAGCCATCGGGAACAGGTATTGGCGATAATACGCCTTCACCGGCTGGCCAACGAACTATGCGACCTCATAGGCGGGCGCACAACCCATCCAATTACGACCGTGGTTGGAGGGTGGACCAGGCTTCCAACCGAGGGAGAGCTCAAAGAGCTACGCCGTCGGCTTACGGAAGCCATCGCTGATGTTAAAGCTGTGGTCAAGCTGTTTGCTTCTCTGGAAATGCCTGCTTTCCAGCGGGAAACCGAATACATAGCCCTAAAGAAGCCCGATGAGTATGCTTTCTATGATGGCGAAATCGCTTCCACTGATGACCAGCGCACCACTCCCCTCCCTTGGTACAAAGAAAAAATCCACGAATTCATAGTGCCTTACTCCACGGCTAAGAGAGCTCGGTCCAACCGCGAGTCTTACATGGTTGGGGCTTTGGCCCGCTTTAACATAAACTATGCTAAGCTAATGCCTCTGGGGCAAGAAGCGGCGGAGCTAATGGGCCTGAAGCCTATATGCTACAACTCCTTCATGAACAACATAGCCCAAGTGGTAGAAGTTGCCCACGCTATTGAAGATTCCATCCGCATCATTGATACTCTCCTTGCGAGGGGGCTCAAGGAAGAGAAAGTGGAGATAAAGCCGAGGTCCGGCAGAGGCGTGGGCGGTGTGGAAGTCCCCCGAGGCCTCCTCATCCACGATTACACATTGGACGAGCAGGGGCGGGTTGTGGACTCTAACATGATAATCCCGACCAACCAGAACCATCAGAACATAGAAGAGGACTTGAAAGCTTACCTTCCGCACCTTTTGGGCAGGTCCAAAGAGGACATAACCCTTGGGCTGGAGATGTTAGTGCGAGCTTATGACCCGTGCATCTCTTGTTCCACCCATTTCCTCAAAGTGGAGTGGAAGTGAGAGGCAAGACCCTGCTTGTCGGCCTTGGGAACGATTTTATGGGCGATGATGGAGTTGGGGTAGCGGTAGCTAAAATCCTTGAAAAAAGGGGGCTACCGCCCAATGTTGACCTTTTAGAAGGAAGCGTAGATGGCTTTACTCTTCTGGAGCTTATGCCGAGGTACGAAAGGGTCATAGTAGTAGATGCTGCTGACATGGGCCTTGAACCGGGTGAGTGGAGGGCTTTTGAAGCCAAGCCGGAGCTACTGGGCAAAAACCTGAGGACGCTCACGCACCTTTTCAGTTTAGGAGAAGCGTTAGAGTTAGCCGAAAGGCTTGGCCTTAACCTTCCTCCCATCAAAATTTATGCGATTCAGCCAAAATTTATAGGGTTTACGGGCAAACTACGTCTTACCGGCTCCGTTGCCAGAGCAGCGCAAGCTGTAGTAGCCTCACTGCAGAAGGAATTAAATTGAGGCCCCCTCCTTCCATAGCGGGGATGGCTCCAAGGGGCCATCTCCGCTTTTTATTAAGTGGCGATTATCCTCCCTTTGCACACCCCACCACGAGTGAGGCCCAAAACGCTGGTGAACCCCAAGCCCACGAGGGTGGGCAAAGGGGGTGGAGGGGGCGAAGCCCCCTCCCAGGGGGTATGGGGGATGTGCCCCCACAATCCCAAAAAGGGGGAGAGTAGCCACCCCCTTCAACCTCGCCACGAGTGGGA
>JAPWUT010000228.1 GCA_028275425.1 Anaerolineae bacterium
TATGTGGTGGTCGGTTTCGTAGTTGAAGTGACAAGTATAGAAGTGGTTAACGGTGGAGTAGCGGCCAAAATCCCAGTTCGCGTTGTTTTGGAGAAGCGGGAAGGCAGGTGGTTTATTACAGAATACGCCGAAGAGCGATGATGCGGGCTAACCAGCGCATCCAGCCGACCGCTTCGCAGCGGCTGAAGCGCGTGCCGTTGGGCGGCTTGACCGCCACAGGAGAACGCGAAGGATGAAACACACATTGCTTGTGTTCTTGCTGGTCAACCTGATTGTATCCGCTTGCGCGCCTGCGTCCCCGCCCACACCAACAGCCGCGTTCTATATCACACCCTTGCCCGCTGTCACCTCCGAGCCGCTAACCGAGCGCGCGGCCGCAACCACCCCGCCCACACAAATTGACCCCGATGTCTTCTTGCCGTTGGTGGCGAGAAGTTATCGTAGTTATCGTGTACTACCTCAAAAGGTATCCTGGCAAATTCAATATACAGGCAAGCTCGATATCAATCTGGATGTGGACGTCTTCAACCTGGATTTGTTTGACACACCGCTTAACATTATTGAAGCACTACATCGGCGTGGCGTTTTCGTGATGTGCTATTTCAGTGCAGGTTCTTATGAAGATTGGCGTCCAGATTCTTCCCGGTTTCCACCCGAAGTGTTAGGAAAGGATATGGAAGGGTGGCCCGGTGAAAAGTGGCTTGATATTCGTCGCCTTGACCTGCTTGCTCCAATAATGGAAGCACGGCTGGAGCTGGCTGCTCAAAAAGGTTGCGATGGTGTTGACCCTGATAATGTTGACGGCTATACCCATGACACTGGTTTTCCGCTAACTTACAATGATCAAATTACTTACAACGTCTTTCTTGCCCAAGCCGCTCATTCACGAGGGCTTGCAATCGGCTTGAAGAATGATCTCAAACAAATCCCTGATCTGCTTCCCTATTTTGATTGGATTCTCAACGAAGAATGCTTTACTTATCAAGAGTGCAATCAGCTCCTTCCATTCGTTCAAGCAGGCAAGCCTGTTCTTGTTATAGAATACGAGCTTCTACCACAGGAATTTTGCCCGCAGGCCAATCAAATGGGTTTCAATGCGCTTCATAAAAATCGGGAATTGGATGCTTACCGAACTGATTGTCAACAGTTTTCTTCTCCATAAGCGCCGCCCAACACGCGCTTTCAGCCGACCGCTTCGCTCGCTTCGCGGCGGCTGAAGTGCAGGCCGTTGGGTTATTTGCTGCGTTCCCATTACTGGGTTTACTTCTTTACCCGGCTGGTTTCTTAGCCGTTCAGGATGGGGTAAAACCGTAAAGCTGGTTCTTGTGAGGGGTGTCCTCCCACAAAACTAAATTAGGAGGCGCGCCTGCTAACCACCGTAACCTCCCTCCAAAGGGGGCAACCGGCCACGAGTGGGGCGCAGGGTGCTGGCAGACCCTTGGGCAACGGGGATGGGCAAGGCTGGAGGATTTAAGTTGTTTCAGGCCTGAGGGAAGGGGGTTCCTTTGTCCACAAGCTCCGATAAGATTGCCTTCAGCTGGTAAGCATCCCCAGTTATGCGCCGGACAGTGCACCCTTTGCCCTTAAGTAGCTCCTCTTCCTGTAGGCTAACCCGGTCATAGTCTCCGATGATGGTAACGTTGGCGGCGTTGGAGGCTTCCTCCAGGCTAAAACCTACCACTGGCCCAAAATGCATTATGTATTCTGAGGCCAGGAGGATGTCCACTTGCACTTCGGGCCTTTCGGGCGGGCCGAATAGGAGGTAATGGTAGATGGGCTTGCTTTTCTCCTCCAGCACAAGCCTCAGGGTTATCGTTTCAAGGCCGTCTAACTCTATATCTTCCACTCTGAGGTCGGTCCCGGGCACGGTTAAGGTGTAAACCCCCGCTGGGAGCCTTTCAAAGGCGAACCGTTCGTCTTCCCCGATGATTTTGGCGCTTACGACTTCCCCTTGCCTCAGGAGGAGGATGGTTTTGCCTGCTCCGCCTACTACTTCCCCCTTTATCACACTCCTACCCTCTTCCTTGACCATTTTCTGGAACACTACCAGGAAAGAGTGGTGGAAGCGGGTGTTGCCTGGCCCTTCATCCGGGTGGTCATTGTGTATTCCGGTGACTCTATCGCTGGGGAGGCCCAAGACTTCCACCGAGCACAGTTGGCCTGGCCAGAGGGGGAAATTGGTCCCGGGTTCGCTCAGGGGCTTATCCACCGTAACAACTTGGCTTCCACCAGGCCAGGAGACCCTGGCTTGAGCTCCGTAGGCCCTTTTCCCTCCCTCATCCAAGATGTCAATGTAGAGCAAACTTCGGCCTTGGTTTTCCTGGGGGGTAAGATGGTGGATTTTGATAGCCATCCAGTAGCTCTGGCCCGCCTCTACTTTGGCCGGCTCTACTCCAACTCCGTAATTTAGGGCATCGTTCTCCCTTTCCGGCATCGTTTACCTCCTTCAAAGGCCAAGGGCTCGGGCGATTGCGTAACTATCGCCTGGGATGCGGCGAACATCGCAGCCGGCTTCTTTCAAAGCCTGCTCCTTTTCCGGCCCGACCACCCTTTCATCCCCCACTATTATTACCTCCTGAGCTTGGGAAGCATCTTTGAGCGAGAATACTGCAGGGGTTCGTGTTGCCATCATGTAACGCAGGGCAATTAAGAAATTAGCCTGCGCTATCGGCTCTTCTACCGCTCCAAAGTAAAAGCAACGGCTAAGGGCTTTGCGCGGCCTCACGGCTGGGATTACTATGTCCACCTGATACGAGCTTTCCCCGTCCACTTCAATGCCGCTCTTCACCAGGCCGAATCCTTCAGCCTTTACGTCATACACTCCAGCCCTGATGAAGAGGAACTGGTAAGAGCCATCGGCCTCAGAGGTGGATTCTGCGACGGGGTTACCTTCTCGGAGCAAGGTGAGCTTTAGGCCGGCCATGGGTTTGCCCAAATCGTCCAGAACTTTGCCCTTTATTGAACTGAATGGGCCTTCCAGGGAGAGGTCGGGCAAGGTAAAAGCGGATAGGCCGTCAGTTTCCACTTCCCCTATTTCCCTATCCCCTACCACAATCCGATATTTGCCCCGAGGCAGGTTTTCAAACCGGAAGGCAGGGGCAACCCGGCAGGTCGTCTCTACCCTCCACCCGAATTCTTCCGATACCAGGCTCAAGGTTGCTCCCTCTTCAAGGCCTAAAACTTTGCCTTGGACAGTGCTTTTGAAGGGCATAAGCAGGAAGAAAATTTCCTCGTCTTCCAGCTTAATTCCGGAGGCGATAGGGCCAAGGCCTTCCAGCTCCAGGGAATACTCTCCTGGGGAAAGGCCTGGGAAGGCGAAGCGGCTTTCTTCATCCAACTCGGCTACCTGGGAGAAGCCGGGTGCTTTGAGTGTTACCTTGCGGCCCTTGGGCAAGCCTGCAAG
>JAPWUT010000229.1 GCA_028275425.1 Anaerolineae bacterium
ATGTAGCTTTTCCCCTGGTTTATGGCCTGGACCTTTTTCCCGTCTAAGTCTATGCCGATTACCGTGAAGCCTTTAGCGGCAAATCCCTTGGCCAGAGGGAGGCCAACGTATCCCAAGCCAATGACGCCCACAATAGCTTCCCTGCGCTTGATTTTTTCTTCAAGCATGTTTCATGCTCCTTGGGCTAATTTTCAAGGAAGGCTTACGGTAGAGTGTTTGCAGCACCCTGAGGAGGCGTTTCTCATCAAGGTGCCTTATCATCCGGCCATTGTAAGCTAAGGATATAATTCCGCTTTCCTCGGAGACAACAATAGCCAAGGCATCGCTTTGCTCCGTAATCCCTATGGCTGCCCTGTGGCGGGTCCCCAGGGAGCGGTAGGGGGAGGAAGCTGAGGATAGAGGCAATATGCAACCTGCGGCTAATATCTTCTTTCCCCTCACTATCACAGCCCCATCGTGGAGGGCAGTGCCGGGGTGGAAGATTGTAAGGAGCAATTCTTTGGAAACATCGGCATCCAGGATTACGCCGCTTTCAGCGTAGGGCTGGAGTCCGGTCACCCCTTCTAAAACGATTAGGGCTCCGTAGCGGTGTTCGGCTAAGAAATTGGCCGCTTTTACGATTTCGCTTAGGACTTTTCCCTCCATTGCTTCTTGGGAAGCCATGTTGAACAAAAGGCCTGCTCTCCCCAAGCGCTCCAACGCCCTTCGGATTTCGGGCTGGAAAATGACTGGCAAAGCTATGAGGAGTGCGGGGATTGAATTGCGGATTAGCCATCGCACTGCTGTAAAGGGCAGGACTGAGGAAGCAATTGCAGCCACTATTGCTATTACCAACACCCCTCTCAAAAGCTGGACGGCCTGTGTCCCTCGGATTAAACGCAGGATAACGAGGAAAAATCCCGCAACCAGCAATATGTCCAAAAGGTCAACCCAGCTCAAGCTTTTGAGGATTTCAACCCATACCTCCATCTATCCCCCTAAGCGCTCTAATAGCTCCCTGTAAGCTTCAACCTGCGGCGGTTCCAAAGCGATTATCTCCCTTATGGTCTTCTTGGCCTCCTCAATTAAACCAAAATCCAGCTGTATTTCCCCCAGGGCGTCTAATTCTTCAACCGCCTTTTCCTTTAACCCCATTTCCAGGTAAAGGTTTGCCAAAGCTCTGCGCAAAACCTGGTCTTTGGGGTTTTCCTGGATTAGCTCTTTGAGGAAAGCCTCCGCTCCTTGGAGACCATCCTTCTTCCGGATGAGGCTGAGGATTTCGGCAAGTTCGCGGGCTTCTTCCTCTGCTTTATCCAGCTTGCTGTAGAGGACCACGAGGTTACGGCGTACTTCCAGCTCGTCGGGCTGAAGGGCTTTGAGGTTCTCCCCTACTTTGATGGCCTCTTTCCAGTGCATTGTCTGGAGGTAAAGTTGGAAAAGCCGGGATAGGATTAGGATTTGGTGCTCCTTTTCGGGAAGTTTGGCGGAAAGAGCTAAGGCATGCCGGTAGCTCTCAATAGCCCCTTTGAAGTCGGCCATTTCGTAAAGGATATCGGCCAATTGGAGGTATTGTTCTAAAGCTTCCCCAAGTCTTCCGTATTTGATGAGGGCATTTATGAACTTGGCCCGAAGGTTTATATCAATCGGGTTGAGCTTTATGAGGCGCTGCAGGATATCAAGCACCCTCTGGGGTATGCCTCTGAGTTCGTAGAGCTGGGCAATGAGGAGGTATTTTTGAGTGGCTTCTTCCAGCCGGTTCTGACGCACTAAAACTTCGGCCAGATGGATGTGAAGGGGCAAGCAGAAGGGCGCATAAATTAACCCCCGCATGCATTCTTCGGAAGCACTTTTTAGTAGCCCCCGCCGAACGAATTCCTGGCTTAAAGCTAAGGTTTGGAGTACAGCTTCCGGATGAGGCGTTTCCAAAATTTCGGCCAGGCTTGGGGCTATGCCTTCCTCCTCCATAGCCCTTATGTATTCTTTGAGCTCTCGGACCTTGTCTTCCCAGCCGCGGGAGCTGAAGAAGGAGAGCAAGGAGTTTATGAATTCCAAAGCTTTTCCTTTTTCCCCCTGGGCTATGAAGCTTTCGGCTAAAGCCTTGTAGATTTTGGCTACCTCATCGGCATTGGTGTGCTCCAAGGTTGTTAGGTCAATGAACTTGAGGGCTTCAAAGAGATGGCGCAGGGCTTCCTCTGGTCGCCCCTTGAGCCTGTAGCACTCCCCCAAGGCAAAGTGGGCTCCTAAGGTTAAGGGCTCGTGTTCCAAAGCCTTCTGCAAGTGGCCGATGGCTTCGTCTAAGAGGAATTTTTCCTTGTAAAGTAAGCCCAGGTTGAAGTGGATGTCTGGGCTATCAAAGCCTGAGGCCAAAGCCTGCTTGTAGTAGTAAATGGCTTGGTCAATGTCCCCTTTGCTCTGGGAATCCAGAGCTTGAGCTAAGTAATTGCTGACTCCAGGCAATGGGGCTTCAAAGAGCATATCGGCTAAGCTTTTCAAGGCTCTGGTGCGAGTTAGTTCCCAGGGAGTGCTTTCCTTGGGTGGGCTTATGGGCATGGCTTGCTCCAGAGAGGCCTTGAGGGCCAGAGCCTGGGGATTACTTGGGTCAATTTCAAGGGCTCGTTTGCAGTAAGCGGCAGCTTGAACTTTGTCACCCTTTCGGTTGAAATAAGAGGCAAGGCCGAGGTAAGTCTTAACTGCCAGGTCCTTCCGCCCCAATTCCAGGTAAAGGTCGGCTAAATTTTCAGCCGGTTCAGGAAGGTGAGGGGTGGCTTTTGCCGCTTTCAAAAGGAGGTCCGCAGCTTTTCGGTATTCCTTGCGCTTGCGGTAAAGTTTCCCCGCAGTGACGTAGGCCTGAGAAGCCTCCGTCTTCTGGCCAGCCTTCAGGAGGGCTTCCCCGAGCTTTTCCCACAGAGCGGGGGTATCGGGCTCCATGCGGATGGCCTTTCGGTAAGCTTCGGCGGCTTCTTCCCACAGGCCTAATTCGGAGTAAGCAGTGGCAATGCCGATTAGCGGCTCGGAGGCATCGGGGTTCATGGAAGCAGCTTGCCTGTACAGGGCCAAAGCTTCTTTCCATCGGCCTTCCCAAGCGGAAGCATGGGCCTTCCTTAGAGTTTCTTCGTAACGCTGGTGGTTCAGGTCCATCCTTGCCAATTTTGGTCCGCCCCTTCGCCAGAATTACATTCCTGCCAGAAGGTAAGCGAGTATGCCCTTTTGGGCATGTAAGCGATTTTCAGCCTGGTCAAAGATTACGGAATTGGGACCATCGGCAACCTCATCGGTTATTTCCTGTCCCCGGTGAGCAGGCAAGCAGTGCATAACCATGACTTCGGGCTTGGCTTTGGCCACAAGGGCCGAGTTTACTTGATAGGGCGGGAAGACTTTAGCCC
>JAPWUT010000230.1 GCA_028275425.1 Anaerolineae bacterium
AGGCCGGGAGAGCCACCACTGAGGATTTCGCGGAAGGCTAAAGCTGATTCCCACATGGAGATATTGTTGAAAAGGCAATAGACTTCGTTAAACGGTTCGCATTGCCCCTTGAGCCAGGCTAAATCTTCCTCTGTGAACCGATAGCTGTAGCCCGTCTTACCATGCAATCGGAAATAGGCCAGCCCTCCGGTCACCGGCAGGCGCTGAAAGGGATCCACACAGTGGATGAGTTCCAGTTCCTCACATAGCCTCTTTATCTCCGAATCGCTCCAATCCCCCCTGGGTTCCCAAGCAAATATCAGCCCTTTCCTGGGCACTTCCCGGAAGAAAAACCTCATGTTGGCGATGTTCTCCTCGGTAGGCGAGAAAGCCGCTGGACATTGGAAGACTACTATCTTAGCCTCCAAGGCTTCAGCTATGGCCAGAGTAGTCTCCCAAGCTTGAAAGACTTCGGGGGTTGGGCGGAAGAAGCCGTAGGCAGAGGATTTGTCCTGGGGAACTTTGATGCCGGCTTTGCGATAGGTTGGGCTTGAAGGGGGATGAGTTATGAGTTGCCAAGCCTTCAGGGTGAATTCAAAGCCGGGCGGGGCTTCCTGACGCCATTTCCTGGCCGTTTCAACCTTGGGAGGCTTGTAGAAGGTGTTCTGAATTTCTACCAGCCGAAAGGTTTCAAAGTAGCGCGCTTTGGGCTTGGGGAAACCACAGCAGCCGATTTTAACTTTCACGCCTCCTATCCCTCTCCATAAGCTCATCAGCCAGGGCTTTGTAGGCCAAAGCCCCTATGGATTTGGGGGCGTAGACGTTTATCGGCTCGCCATGGCTCGGGGCTTCGCTCAGCCTAACGCTGCGAGGGATAATCGTGCGGAATACGTAGCCTCTGAAGTGGGAACGCACGTCTTGGACTACTTGTTTGGACAGGGTGGTATGAGGGTCATACATGGTAAGGATAAGGCCGGTGATGCGCAAGTCTGGGTTCAAGTTGTCCTTAACCAAGCGTATTGTCTTTACAAGCTGAGCGAGGCCTTCCAGAGGCAAGTATTCACACTGCACCGGAATTATAACCCCATGACATGCCACCAGTGCGTTAACTGTGAGGAGGCCAAGACTTGGGGGAGTATCTATGAGGATGTAATCGTAGCGTCCTACTACGGGCGAGAGGGCTTTTTTAAGGCGCTGCTCCCGGGCCGCCATCTTTACCATTTCCACTTCGGCTCCGGCTAAGGCCGGTGAAGAAGGGACTAAATCAAGCCGCAGCCAGCGTGTTAGGGCTATAGCTTCGGTCACAGGCAGGTTTTCTATAAGCACATTGTAGATAGAAATGGGCAGGGAATTCTTGTCTACCCCCAGGCTTGAAGTAGCGTTCGCTTGGGGGTCAATATCAACCACGAGGACTTTCTTCCCGGCCTCGGCCAGAAAAGCAGCCAGGTTGACGGCCGTGGTAGTCTTACCAACCCCTCCTTTTTGATTGGCGATAGTGTAGATTATTCCCATCCCTCTTTCGCCATCCATTCTTCAACGGTTTTGCGGCTGGGTATACCGTTTACCCCAGGCGCTTCTACGGAAAAGGAAGCCACTGCGTTGGCGAAGCGAACGGCCCGGCGAGGGTCGCCAGTTTCATAGTAACGGATGAGGAAAGCGGCTGCAAAGACATCGCCGGCACCGGTGGGGTCTACTAAGCGAGCGGGTCGGGCTGGAAAGCTTTCTTTTCTTCCTTCCCAATAAAGCGTAGCACCGCGCTCAGCCTGAGTAAGCACAAGGATACTTACCAGGCGGGCGAATTCTTCCACAAGCTTCAATTCCCCCTGCACGTCTTCCTCGCTCAAGATTAAGGCTTTGACTTTAGGGAGGATGCGAGGCGCTTCTTCCCAAAGACGGTAATGGACCAAGCCCTCCTGGTCCCAACGCCGCATCCAGCCCTGGGGAGTTACCCCTATCAAGGATTCGGGGAAAAGGTCCACCACCTCCTCTTCCACTTCCATAGCAACAGGTCCGATGAGAACTATGGGCACTTTGCGCCAGCTTTCGGGAATGTGGGATGGCGTTATCTTCGGGGCCACTTCCCTTACAAACTGGGTTCGCCTTTCGTCCAAGTAGATGTTTTGGAAAGTGGTAGTGCCGGAGCTACCGGCGTTGAATATTTCCACCCCGCTAAGTAATCTTTCCAAAGGCAAATCCTTGCCCGCACAAGTCACGATAGCCGCTTTCTTCCCCAAGTTTCTGGCGGTTATGGAAGCATAAGAGACAGTCCCCCCAATGGTCCAGCCCTCCGGAGTTAAATCCTTGGTTACGTGGCCTATGGCTAAAAAATCGGGCAGAGATGCAGGGCTCATTCTTCTTGGTTTTTAAGGAATATGGTAACTCGCCGTTTTTCCCCTTCGCCTATGCTTTTAGTAGTCACGGTGGGGTGGTTCCTCAAGGCCAGGTGGATTATGCGACGCTCGTAGGGGGGCATAGGCTCAAGGACAACGGTCCTATGCGTTCTCTCCACTTTCTCCGCCATCCGGAGGGCAAGGCGGGATAGATACTTCCATCTCCTGGCTCGGTAGTTTTCCACGTCAACGATTATGTTGGCATTCTGGCTTACCTTACGGCTGACGATTGCCCTTGTGAGTAGCTGGAGGGCAGAGAGTATTTCGCCTTTTCGGCCTACGAGCATGCCCAAGCCATAGCCTGTGAGGTTGAGGACCAAGGGAGGCTCTTCACCTTCCTCACCTACCATATCGTAACCGATTCGGCTCACGACCTTGGCTTTGAACCCCATTTTCTCCACAAGGTTTGCCAGGGTTTCCTTAGCTACTTCCTCTATGCTGGGAGGCTCTTTCACAGTGATTCTGACCTTAGCCGGCTCTCCTTTGAAGAAAAGCCACCCCTTTTTCCCCTCGGAGATAACCTCTATCTCCACCTCATCTAAGCTTTTCCCAAGCTCGGCTAAACCTTTACTTATGGCTTCATCAACGGTCGGACCAGTAACCTCAAGGCTTTTTGGTCCGTTCGCCATGAGTTTTCCTCCCCGCAATAATAGGCTTCTTCCACCCCTGCATGAATATGTATTGCTGGACCAAGGTGAATAGGTTCATGACCACCCAATATAGGCTAAGGCCTGAAGGGACCTGGAGGGCGAAGAAGAAGAGCATGAAGGGGAAGAAATACATCATCTGGTTCATCGCTGCCTGCTGGGGGTCAGTTGTAGGTGGGGAGCTCATTTTCTGGACCAAGAGCTGGGTTACGAGGGTGAGGATGGGTAGAACGAGGTAAGCCGGCATATCGGGCCAGTGCCAGGCTGAAGGAGGCCAAAGCCAACCCATCCCTACCGGCTTGGCAAGGCTTGGGATGAAGAAG
>JAPWUT010000047.1 GCA_028275425.1 Anaerolineae bacterium
CTGACTTCCCCTTGATTGCGTTCCATTTTGGACAAGCGAAGACCGTGCCCGAAGTTTGGATCCCTACTTTTTATGCGGTGGCGATGGGCACAGATGCTGTAGCTGCACTTGTCTTTGGGCGGCTTTACGACCGCCTGGGTTTCCGGACGCTTATCCTGGCGACGCTCCTTTCAGCCTTGTGCGCTCCCTTGGTCTTTCTCGGTAATTTCTGGGAGGCCCTTTTGGGTGTGACAGTGTGGGGCATAGGCATGGGTGCGCAGGAGTCAATTATGCGAGCAGCAGTAGCCGGCATGACAGACCAGCAGCGGCGCGGGACCGCTTACGGAATCTTCAACACCGGTTATGGGCTCGCCTGGTTTTTGGGGAGCAGCCTTATGGGAGTGCTATATGACCTATCGCTGCCGGCACTGATCGGTTTCTCCGTTGGCCTCCAGGTACTCTCTTTGCCCCTGCTTATGGTGGTTGCCGGGCGATCAGCGCGTTGAGCCTGAAGATGTCCTGCGAATACTGAAAGCTCTCGGCTTCCGCGCTACTTTGCTTGCTGCCCCTTAAGGACGGCCCAGGGTTTGGTTCCCCTGATAAAGAGGACAAATAGCAAAGCGGTAAATGCCCTCAAAGCCCCCGAGAGCAAAAACAAGGCTTTGTATCCGAGCTCGCTTGCTACCACGCCCCCAAGTATAGGCCCCACAGTCATGCCAAGCCCTACTATTACTTGGTAGAAAGCGACATACAAAGGCCTACCCTCGTGGGGGGTGAATTCAAGCAGGAGGTTGAAGGAAACAAGGTTGAAGCCAGCCCAAACAAATCCGCTGAAGACTTCAACAGGCAGTATGAACCAGACCGTTGGCGCAAAGGCCCATAGCCAAGGCACCATAGGGATGAGGAAAGAAGTAAGCCTGTGGACCCACAAAGCCCCCCGAACATCAGCCTGGTAACCGAATAGCCGCTGGCCGGGGATGGAAGCTAATATTGCCAGAGAGGAAGTGAGCCCGACAATTGTCCCCCCGGCCTTCAGGACTTCCACCATGTAAACTGGGAAAAACGGCCCTGCCACCATAACCGAAAAGTTCCAAAGGCCTGAGAGAAGGCAGAAGGGCAGGAAACTCGGTACTTCTCTAACAGCCCTGAGGATTCCCAGCGCATTCAGGCTTTGCCCCTCCCTTTGGGCCAAGCTCGGTTCCTCTATCCGGGAAAAGGAATAGGCCGAGAGCAAGCCCAATAGGCCAGCAAGGGCAAAAGCTACTTGGTAACCCCCAGGCTTGCCGAAAATGTCTATGAGGGCCCCGGCTAAGAGGGTGATGAGGATACTGACTAAGGCTATGAGGATATTGCGGGAGCCGAAGTACCTCCCCCGCCATTCCAGAGGCACCAGCTTGGCTACAAATGCCGTCCAGGCCGGGTTAGCAAAGTTGCCCAATAGGACCCGGAGTATAGCCAAGCCTATCGCCACCGAGATTGCCCAGCTGCCCAGAGGGAGGAAGGGCAAAATCGCCAGGAAAAACAGGGTTGATTTGCTCAAAATAAGGTTCTTGAGGACGAACCCTTTGTATTCGCGGGCCCTTTCGGCTAAGGCCGCACCTGGGAACATAACCAAGGGCATCGTTAAGTTGGAAAGCGAGGCCAAAAGCCCTATCTGTGCCCTGTTCGCTCCCAAAGCCAGCAAGTATAGGGAAAGGAAAGCGTTTACTATGGCATCGCTCGCCCCACCGAACATTCCATCGGCAAGGAACCAGCGGAGAGAGCGGCGCCTCAACGTCCCAGCCTGCGGACCCCAATCGTCTTCTATGAAGGCAATTAAACGCTTAAGCACGGCCTACCCCAGCTGGATGAATTGCTCCATAGGGATGACAAAAATGGTGGCTTTGTGCTGCCCAGGCGGAGGAGTAGCACAGGAGGAAACAAAGGTTTCAAGCAGCTCCTCTACCCTCGCTTCCTCCGTACCGATGAGCAGGGTAACGTTCCCATGGCGCAAGAACCCCCCTGTACTGGCTATCCTCGTCACCCGGAAACCCTTGCGCAGGAGAGCCTCCATCACAGGAGGAGCATCGCTATCCTTGATTATCGCTATAACCAGCTTCATCATAAGCAAGCCTCCGCTAAATTTGGTAAAATTTCTCCACCGGAACCACCAAAACCGTCACCCCTCCCGAGCTGACCTCCACTACATGGGGGAAAGATGGGGGCCAAGTTGTAATCGCCCCCACCGGAACGTAACGTAAGCGAGCGGGGCAGTGGGCCTTTACCAGCTCAAGGAAGCTCGGCAATTTCCGATGGTTCATCCCTACCAGCAAGGTAACCATCGGCTCCTCCAAAAGCCCACCCTTGACCTCTATCACAGTCGCCTGAAAGCCTCCCTGGTTTAGGGCTTTGAGGAGCCCCTGAGCATAAGAGCTGTGCACAATGGTAAAGGCTAAGCGGTCAATATCCCCTTCCTTCATCTTGCCCCCTCCTCCACTATCTTGGAAAGGGAAAAGCCCTCTCGGCCCAGAAAATAGAGGCCAACCCCCGTGACGTAAGTGTATTGGATGATATGCGTCAGGATGGAAATGCTCAGGGCAATCTCTTTTGGGACCCCGAAGGCGGCCAAGGCCAGGATAGCTGCCGCTTGATACGGCCCCACTCCCCCCGGAGCAGCCGGTATCATTATCCCCAAGTTCACGGCCGACATCAGGAAAAGAGCCTGCCAAAGCCCACTCCACCCAGCGAGAGAGCTGTGGAGGGCTTTAATTCCCAAGTAATAAATTGCCGTTTCCACGCCCCATATCACGATTGAAAAGGCCACCGAACGCATGAAGGTTGGACCCAAGCGCAATATCTCCAGCCCGGCAGTGAAAGAAGAAAGCATCCCCAAGGCCTTTTCCCCCCAGTTCCGAGGCAAAGGCCTTGCAAACAGCCTCGCTAACCACATGGCTTGCCTTTGGTAGAAGAGGAGAAGGAGGAGAAAAGCCAAGGCCAGGATGAAAAGTAGCCCTGAAAGCAAAGCAATCCTCTTAGCCCAATCGGGCAAAGGGTAAAAGAGGCCCACCGCTCCCATAGCCCCTACGATAGTGAGGCCGTCCAGGACCCTTTCCAGGACCACTGTGGCGAAGGAAAGGCTTGCTGAAAGCTCGCTCTTCCGGCTTACGAAATAAGCTCTGGCGAATTCCCCCAGCCTCCCAGGCAAGAGGTTGTTCAGAGCAAAGCCTATCATCAGTGGAGGGAAAAGTAAGTGGATTGAAAAATTGCCCGCTGGCTCCAAAAGCCACTTCCAACGCGTGGTCCTGAGGAAGTAAGAGAGGATTGTAGGGATAAAGGCCAGGGCTATGAAGCGGTAATCAGCCCCTTGGAGAGCTCGCCACGTCCTCCCCCAATCTATCTTCTCTATCGCCAAGATGATGAAGGCGAAGGTGACTAAAAAGCCCAAAATGTTAAGCGCTTTCCGCCGAATCTCAACTCCTCCTTTTCCAAAGGATTAAAATCAGGCCAAAGCCGGCCAAGTCCACAATGACGTCTTTAACCGAAGATGCCCTGCCGGGCACAAAGCTCTGGTACCACTCGTCCAAGACCGCCCAGCCGGCAGATATGGTCCCGGCAAACAGCCCTTTACCCTCCGTTGCCCTGAGTAGGAGCCAGCCCAGGACGGCGTATTCAAACAGGTGGAACAGGATGTTCCGAGGTTCCCCGCCAGCCCTGGGCAAAAGGGGGCCAGGGATGGAGGAAATCGTCAGGATTATCCCCATCCACAATAGGGCCAGACCCCACTTCGCAAAAAAGAAGTTCATGGGCCGAAGCGTTCCTTGAGGAAATTCAGCACGGTCAAATCTACCAAAGGCTCTTCCTGCCAGCGTTCCTCCAAGTTTTCCCTCAGGCACAGGTTCTTGAAGGCCTCTTTTGTAGCTTCATCGTACTGGCCTGAAAGCGGGCCTTTGTAATCCCCAGTCTTAAGGAGGATGCGCTGGATTTCCAGGGCTATTTCCCCCTTTATCTCCACCAAATCCTCAGGCTTGGGCTTGAAGAAATAGAGTTCGTATAGGCTCAGTAGCCTCTTAAGCTCTTTTATGGGTTCTGGGTGGTCATCAACTCTGAGGTCTACGTAGCGGTCGTTGAAGCCGCCGTATCCTCCTTTCTCCCTGACCACCAACAAAGCCGCTGACTGTTGGCCTCGCCTGTCTCCGCCGGCGGCCTGGCCGGCCTCCAAGGCAGCCACGAGCCTATGGGCCAGTTCTCCCTCGCTCTTCTCAAAGGCTTCAGCCATCGCCTCCACAACCTTGGGGCCAGCTAAGATGTTCCCCTGGCAAGCATATCCGGGGCCGATTATATGGCCAGCCCATTCAAAGCAACCCTTGCCAGTGTAGGCAGCGGCCTTACCCTGAGCATCCACTATGCCTACCTGGCGAAGGTCACGGCCTTCGTCCTCAGCAATGAGGATTTCTACCACCTCGGGAGCAGATAGGCCAAGGCTTAAAAGTTCAAGGCCCTTAGGGCCGTAGGACGTATTGGCCCAGGATTGGGTAGCAATGGCACCGACCCCGGCCTTGGCCCAAGGGACCACAGCCCCGGCAGCTAAGAATTTGGATTGGACGGCCACTCCCAAGTCGCCGTTTTTAGGGTCAAAGGCCACAATTGAGAAGGTTGCGAGCATTCTTACCCTCCTTTCCCTGATTCAGACCATGCTTGCCAATATAGCTACGGCCCCCGCTTCTTTCAAGGCTTCGGAGACCTGAACGATGCTTTCCTCTTCCACCAGAGCAATTATGTTTCCGCCCCAGCCTGCCCCTGAGAGTTTGGCCCCCAGAGCGCCAGCCCTCTTGGCCGCTTCTACCAGATGGTCAAGCTCCGGGCAGGAAACCCCAAGCTCTACAAGGAGCCTGTGGTTTTCATCCATAAGCTCGCCCATCCTCTTGAGGTCACCTTCCTCGGCTGCCTTGCGCCCTGAGAGCACTATCTCCCCTATCCGGTCAAAAAGCTTTTCGTGCCAGGGCTTGTTTTCTTCCCACCTTTTCCTCACCCAAAGCACAACTTCTTTAGTGGAGCTTGAAATGCCCGTATCGCCTATAATGATGTTAAAGGGCTTTTGGGCTTTGAAAAGGACAGGCTTTTGGTTTTTTATGAAAAACACCGGGCTCTCGTAAGCGATTACGGTGTTATCTATGCCGCTCGGTGTGCCGTGGTAAATCTTTTCCACCTCGTAGACTATGGCCGAGACCTCATCGGGGGCAAGCTCCCGACCGAAGTAGGAGGCTAAGGCCCTGACTATGGCCGTAGAGACAGCGGCACCACTGCCCAAGCCTCGGGCTATCGGAATTTCGGAAGTGATGGTGATGGTGAAGCCGGTTGCTCTGGGAAACTCCAGGAAGTTCAAGGTTAGTTCCACTGCAAGGCGGAGGGGGTCATCGGGCGGGGCTTCCGAGAGGGAAAACTCTTTCCCGATGTCAAGGGCTCGGATGAGCGTTTGCCCTGGGGAATCCTCTACTTTGGCCCAAGCTCTTACCCCTTTCACAGGCACGGCGATGGCCGGCCGGCCATAGACTACGGCGTGTTCCCCGAAAAGTATAACTTTACCCGGAGCCGAGGCTTTGGCTTCCATTTAGTCCAATTGGGCCCTGAAAAGTATTGCCCTCCTTGGGCAGATTTGGGCACATACCTCGCAGCCGGTGCATAGGAGCGGGTCTATCTTCATCTTTGGCCTCTTGGTTTTGGGGTCAATCTCCTCGCTACGGAGGGTAGCGGGGCAGCCAGCCCGGAAGCAGAGGCCGCAACCGTTGCACTTTTCGGGGTCAACCCTCAGGGGCTTGTAATTTTTGCGCACTTCCGGAAGGAGAGCGCACTCCCTCCTGGCTACGATGACCACTGCTTCGTCCTTTGCTAAGGCCTCCTTGAGGGCCTTCTCCACCCCTTTGATGTCGTAGGAGTCCACAGTGTAGACATTCTTTATCCCGAAAGCCCTGGCCACATCCTCAATCATCACCTCGGACGATTTGCCGCCCTGCAGGGTTTGGCCGGTCCCAGGATGGCCCTGGTGGCCGGTCATGGCTGTACTGCGGTTATCCAGAACTACGGTTATGGTTTTTCCGTTGTTGTAAGCGACATTGAGCAAGGCAGGCATTCCGGTGTGGAAGAAAGTGGAGTCACCGATTACGGCCACAACCCTTTCCCCAAGGCCGGATTTATCGGCGCCGTGGGCTTGGCCTACTCCCGCCCCCATGCAACCGCAAGTGTGGATTGTGGACAGCGGCGGTAGGGCACCCAAGGTATAGCAGCCTATATCCCCGGTCACCGCCAGCTTGAGCTTGTTCATCACGTAGAAGACGCCGCGGTGTGGACAGCCAGGGCAAAGTATCGGGGGCCGCGGGGGCAATTCCCCCACTTCTACTTTGGGGATTTCAACCCTGGCCTCCAGGGGAAGTAGGCCGGCTTTTATCGCTGCCTCACGGACTACAGTGGGGTCAAATTCGCCGCAGATTGGGAATATGCTTTTGCCCTCCACCGGGATGCCCATCAGCCTGATTTCTTCCTCCAGGAACGGGTCCAGCTCTTCAATGACTATGAGCCTATCAACCTTGGAAGCGAATTCCTTGACCATCCGCTTAGGCAGGGGGTAAGTCATCCCCAGTTTGAGGAAGGAAGCCTCCGGGAAGACCTCGCGGGCATACTGGTAGGCCACCCCGCAAGTCACTATGCCTAAGGATGGGTCGCCCATTTCCATGCGGTTGTAGGGGAAGGTTTCGGCAAATTCTTCCAGGCGCTTTATCCGCTCCTCTATAACTGGATGGCGCAGGCGGGCGTTAGCGGGAAGCATCACGTATTTGGGGACATTGCGGGGGAATTCCGAAAGCTTCTGAGGGCGAGTAACCCTCTCGCCGAGGGTGACCAGCCCCGCCGAGTGGGCAATCCGGGTAGTGATGCGGAAGAGGACGGGGGTGTCAAAAGCCTCGCTTATCTCCACCGCTGCTTTCATCATCTCCTTGGCTTCTTGGCTATCGGAAGGCTCCAGGCAGGGGACCCTGGCAAACTTAGCGTAGCGGCGGTTATCCTGCTCGTTCTGGGAGGAGTGCATTGCCGGGTCATCGGCAGTGATGATGATTAGCGCAGCCTCGGCTCCGGTCATTGAAGCGTAGAAGAAGGAGTCGGCCGCTACATTTAGGCCAACGTGTTTCATAGCAGCCATAGCTCTGCGGCCGGAGTAAGCGGCTCCAACGGCTACATCCAAGGCTACTTTCTCGTTTACGGACCATTCGGCGTAAACGCCTGGGTAGCGGGCAAAGGCTTCCAGGATTTCGGTGGAAGGGGTGCCGGGGTAGGCAGCAGCGACCTCAATCCCTGCCTCCCATGCCCCCCTGGCTATGGCTTCGTTCCCAAGCATGAGCTCTTTTTCCATGGTGTATTCCTCCGAAGGCAAATGAAATCGCAGCTTATTATATCACAAAGGGCCGCCCAGGCTAAATTGAAGTCTCACTTTACCGCTGATTGGAAATCGGCATTCTTGCCAAGCGTCGGCCTTCAAAATTAACCGCAAAGATCGCAAAGAGCGCAAAGAAATTAAAAAACTTTGCGTCCTTGGCGCTCTTTGCGGTTCAATTTAAAGAATCTCTCCGACGCCCATTGCAGGGGCTGATTTCAATCGGGATGAAAGGCTTGGCCCGTTTTTGACAAATGGAAGCGGCAAAAGTAAAATTTGCGATAGCAAAGCTTTCAGCCTAAGAGAGGGATTGGGAATGGGAGGCGGCCGTGTTTAAAGTCCCTTTTGGCAAAGGCTTTCTGGAGTTTGAACTACCCCCAGGCTTTGAAGGTTACGTGGTGGAATCAAGGGAAGCGGAGCCTGTGCCTGACCTTGATTGGGCCGTGAAAGCAGCCATGGCCGAGCCTGAAAATTCCCCTCCTTTAAGGGAACTGGCCAGGCCAGGCGATAAGGTTTGCATTGTGTTCACCGATGCCACCAGGGCAAGCCCAGACCACGTTTTGGTTCCGGCTATCCTGAAGGAGCTTAAAGAGGCAGGGGTCAGAAACGAGGACATAACCCTGCTCTGTGGGGTCGGAATGCACCGCCCTTCCACTTACGAGGAGAAGGTTGAGAAGCTTACGGCCGAAGTAGTCAAGCGCTACCGAGTCCTGGACCACGAACCCCAAAATCCGGAAATGCTGATGTTCTTAGGGGAAACCGAGACAGGCATCCCCCTATGGGTGAACCGCATCGCTTGCGAGGCCGACCTCCTCATCGCTACCGGGATTGTGGAACCGCACCAGTATGCCGGCTACTCTGGCGGGCGGAAAACCGTAGCCATAGGGGCGGGGGGAGAGAAGACAATCCAGGCTACCCATAGCCCGGCCATTTTGGAACATCCTGGGACAAGGCTGGGGCAAATTGAAGGCAACCCCTTCCACGAAGCTATCACCGAATCCGCCCGAAGAGCAGGCCTTCGCTTCATCGTAAACGTGATAAATAACGACAAGGGCGAAGTAGTGGCAGTAAAGGCCGGCGAGCCTGAGGCTACTTTCCAGGAGTTGGTGACCATAGCCCGAGCTATTTACGAAGTCCCAATCCCCAAGCAGTACGATGTAGCCATAGCAGGGGTGGGATATCCCAAGGATGTGAACTTGTACCAGGCCACGAGGGCCGCCAGTTACCTGTACTTTGCCCCCGTGCCGGTTGTGAAACCGGGAGGGTTTATAATCGTCCCGGCCCCATGCGATGAAGGGCCTGGGCAAGGGGTCGGGGAGCAAAGGTTCTTTGAGATGCTGAAGAATGCCCCAAGCGTCCAAGCCATCCTGGAGAACGCCCGCCAGCATGGCCTCAAGCCTGGGGAGCAAAGGGCATTTGTAATGGCTAAAGTTCTGGAAGGATGCAAAGTGATAATCGCTGGCGCAAAGGACCAGGAAATGGTCCGCCAAGCCAAAATGATTCCGGCCTCTGACCTTGAAGAAGCCTTCTGCATCGTAGCGGCGGAACTCGGAGGCAAAGCCGAGGTCTTAATCGTCCCCCATGCCCTCTTGACCTTGCCAATAGTCCAGGAGAAATAGGGTTGGGCCAGGTTCGCTGCGAGATAATCGCCATAGGAAATGAGCTGCTTTTAGGGGAGGTCCTGGACACAAACACGAACTGGCTCTGCCGCCACCTGACAGGCCTTGGCGGGAAAGTTGTCCGCTGCTTCATGGTAGGGGATGACCCAGAGGAAATCGGGTGGGCGGTTAAGAGCAGCTTATCCAGGGGAACTGAACTAATCTTCACCACCGGAGGGCTTGGCCCCACAGCCGATGACATTACTTTGCAATCAATAGCCCAGGCTCTGGACCTCCCGCTGGAAGAAAACCAAGAGGCATTGAAGATGATTGAGAGCAGGTACATGGCTTTGTACCAAGCAGGCTACGTCCGAGAGCCTGCCGTAACCCCTCCCAGGCGCAAGATGGCCCTTTTCCCCAAAGGTGGGAAGCCCCTTTTCAATCCCGTGGGGACTGCTCCGGGCATGCTTCTGGAATGCCAAGGAAGCTACATCGTTTCCTTGCCCGGAGTCCCAGAGGAAATGAAGGGCATCTTCCGCTCTTCCCTGGCCCCGTTCCTGGAAAAAATCTTCGGCCAATCTTCCTACGAAAGCATCACCCTGGCCGTAGAGTGCGGCGACGAATCCTCCATCGCCGAAGTTCTGGAGAAAGTGGCCAAGCTCTGCCCGAATGTTTATGTAAAATCAAGGGCCAGAGCTTTCGGCAAGGAGGTGCGCCTTAAGATAACCCTGGCTTCTTCCGGTTCCGACCCGCAGAAAGTTA
>JAPWUT010000148.1 GCA_028275425.1 Anaerolineae bacterium
GAAGTTCTGGAGAAAGTGGCCAAGCTCTGCCCGAATGTTTATGTAAAATCAAGGGCCAGAGCTTTCGGCAAGGAGGTGCGCCTTAAGATAACCCTGGCTTCTTCCGGTTCCGACCCGCAGAAAGTTAACGAGGCTATTGAGGGGGCACGCTCTTTGTTGGAGAAGGAGTTGGCCTCCAGAGGGATAAAGTTAAGTGAGGAGCGATGAAGCGCTTCTTCTGGCTTATCTTGGTCCTTGCAGCTTGCTTGCCTCTAACGAAGGCCGGCTTCTTCCAGACCGATGACGGTATCTTCCACTTTTACCGGCTGGCTTCCCTTATCAGGCACATTGAAGCTGGCCATCTTTACCCCCGCTGGTTCGCCGATTTCGCCTTCGGTTACGGTCACCCCATCCTCAATTTCTATGCCCCCCTAACCTACTACTTGGCCTTCCTAATCCATCTGCTTGTCCGCAACCCTGTCTTGGCGATGAAAATCCTCATTGCTTTGAGCTTCGTGGCTTCGGCTTGGGCTATGTACCTTCTGGGACAAGAGCTGTGGGGGGAGGAAGCCGGCTTCGTAGCCTCCCTCCTCTACACCTTCTTCCCCTACCACTTAGCCGATGTCTACACCAGGGGAGCCATACCGGAAGCTTTGGCTTTCGTTTTCCCACCGCTAATCCTGTGGAGCTGGTACAGGGGTTGTTTTCTGGTCGGAGCTTTAGCCTGGGCTGGCCTCGTGCTTACCCATAACTTATCGGTCATCCTCACAGCCCCCCTGCTCTTCCTCTGGCTTCTGGCTTTGGTTGCGGCCAAGAAGCTTACGGCGAAAGGCTTCGCTAAGCTCATCCTTTCCCTCGCTTTGGGGACGGGCCTTGCTGCTTTTTACTGGCTTCCAGCCATAGGAGAGATGGGCTACGTCTTCATCGGAGTGGCCGGCATAAGCAGGGGATACGAAAAGCATCTTTTGAGCTTAGCCACCCTCTTTAAGCCCCACTTTTTCTACCCTTACACCCCGGCCGGCACCGTAGCCATCCACCCCATCCCGCTGGTCTTCCTCCTCCTGGCTTTGGGCGGCGCCGCTTTCCTGATTTGGAAGGGGGGAAAGGATTTAGCCTTTACGCTAATCCTCCTCCTGACTCTGGCGCTTAGCCTATTCATGCGCTGGGAGGGCTCGCTTCCCGTATGGCATGTCCTGGAAAGGTGGCTTGATTCCTTGCAGTATCCTTGGCGCTTCCTCTTCCTCACGGCCTTTTCCTCCTCGCTCTTGGGCAGCGGATTAGCCCTCCTATTCCTACGCTGGCAAAAGGCTTGGGGAATACCAGTGCCGGTTTGGATTCTGCCGGTCTTGCTGGCGATTCCGGCAGCTTCCCTCAGCCTCCCTCTCAAGCCCATGCCCCTTACCTCATCCGACCTCAAAGCCTCCTCCATGTGGGAGACCGATTTCCAAAATCGGCAGATTGGAGCTACGTGGACGGCGGAGTTTGTCCCTATCTGGGTTAAGGTTGACCGGACGGCAGTCCCGCTCCCTCGCCTTCAAGGCGAGCCTAAATACGGGGCCTTGAGGGTCATGCCCAAGCTTACACCTGGCCCGCAGCGCTTCCTGGATTCCCGTTGGGAGATTGAAACCCCTGAAGCCATCCGCTTGGTTTGGCATCAGTTTTACTTCCCAGGCTGGAAAGTCTTTGTAGACGGGGAAGAAGTCGCCACGGAGCCCTTAGGCCCGCTGGGCCTTCTGTCCTGGGAGGTCCCAGCCGGCAAGCATTCCATCAAAATTTCCTTCGGGGATACGCCTTTGCGCCGCTGGGCTTTATCCATAAGCCTGGCTTCCGCTTTGGCTATCCTCCTCTGGATTTACCTTGAATCGCCAGGAGCGCTTAAGGGGATTGCCTCAGGAGTGGGAATCATCCTACTCCTCTTAGCCCTTTACCCCTTCCGACCCTTACCTCATCCTTCCCCTGCATCTTACAACTTGGAGAACAAGGCCCTGCTCTTAGGCTACTCCGCCCCTGATTCAATCCTTCCAGGCTCACGGTTTGAGGTTACCTTGTATTGGCTTTGCCTTGAAAGCATGGACGAAAACTACAAAGCTTTTGTGCACGTCTTTGACCCCGCTACCGGGAAGTTAATCGCCCAGCACGATGGTGACCCTGTGGGAGGATTTACCCCCACGACCCGCTGGCTCCCCGGGGAAATAGTGATTGATTCCCACCCGATAGTAATTCCGGTGGATGCCAAGCCTGGAGATTACGCCATCGGGGCCGGGCTTTACCGCTTCCCTGAGGTCCGAAACCTGCAGGTTATCGGGGCAAGTTTCCCAGGAAACAGGATTTTGCTCAAGAGGGTAAGATTGGGAGAGCGATGAGCCACCGCAAGCTTTTCCGCCTAATCCTGGCCCTTTACCTTGCCCTCGCCCTCCTTTACTCGGCCTCAATCCCCCTGGGGGAAGCCCCCGACGAAGCCCCCCACTTTTCAGTGATGGTCTACATCGTGAGGAACGTTAACTTGCCCGGAGCCGAGGAGCACGAAGCTTTCCAGCCACCCCTTTACTACATCCTTGGCGCGACCTTGGCCTCTCTCTTTGACCTCAGCCGCTTCGCCATCATAGCCAATTCCGATTACGACATAAGCGACCCATCGGCGCCGAAGAACCTGCTCCTCCACACCTCCGATGAGCTTTTCCCCTTTGCTGGCTGGGCCAAAGCATGGTGGCTGGTCCGGCTTCTCTCCATTGCTTGCGGGGCTGTAACTTTGTGGGCTATCTACCGGCTTGGCCTCCTCCTTTACCCCGATGACCCGGCGATAGGATTCGGAGCGGCAGCTATTACGGCTTTAACCGGTGGTTTCCTCTTCATAACCAGCGTGGCTAACAACGATAATCTGGCTTCTGCATTGAGTGCGGTAGTGCTCCTTCTGGCCGGCCTTGGATTTACCCGCAAGGTCAAGAGGCCAGAGCGCTTTGCCTTTTGTTTGGGTTTGCTCTGGGGATTAGGGGTTCTGAGCAAGGTAAGCCTACTGGCTCTTGGCCTGCCCTTAGCTCTTCTTGCCCTCAAGCTTGCCTTGGATTCGGACCAAAAGGCAGTTTGGAAGCTGGCCCTTTACTTTTCTTTTTTGGCAAGCGGCATGCTCTTAGCCGCGGGCTGGTGGTTCACCCGCAACCTCACAATTTACGGTGACCCCTTAGGGTGGAAGCTTGTCCTCCAAACCAACGCCCTGCGCACTTCCCCTCTTACTTGGCGGGATTTAGTTTGGCTGGCCAAAGGGCTTTATCGCTCCTGGTGGCTGTCTTGGATAGGGATAAGCCTTCCGAGCTGGCTTTACTGGCTCTTGGGCCTAATCCCCACCGCAGCCATCCTCGGCTGGGTCAAGGGGAAGCCCTTGGGCACACAGCCAGCATACTGGTTGGCCATGGCCCTTTATGCGGCCGGAGTAGTAGCCGGGCTTCTGAAGTGGACGGCCACCGTTCTTGGGACGGACCAAGCTCGCCTCCTCTACCCTGCCCTTCCGGCTATCTCCCTCTTTGTGGCTGCAGGCTTAAGGCAATGGGGGAAAGGCCTTCTGGCTGGGGTTGTCTTCTCCCTTGGCCTTCTGGCCTTACTTTACCCCTGGCTCTTCATCCGTCCCGTCCATGCTCCACCTCCTTACGTCCCAATTGCCGAAGATATCCCCCCGATAGCGAGGTTTGGGGAAAGCATAGCCCTCCAGAGCATAGAGATAGGGCCGGGCCAATGGGTCCCGGGAGGGGTGGGGGAAGTAAAACTTGTGTGGCGGACTTTTTCCCCTCCCCGAGGGCATTACTGGCTCTACATGCGGCTTGTGGACGAAAGCGGCCGGGAGGTTTGGCACAAAGATGGCTCCCCCACAGCCGGCCGCGACACCACAGACCGTTGGCCTGGGCAAGTCCTCATCCCTTCCAAACACCGTCTCCGCCTCCCACCAGACATTCCCCCTGGCCGGTACAAGCTTCTCATAGGGCTTCATCGCTTCGGAAAATGGGAATGGCTTCCGGCCCTGCGAGGCTATAAACTTGAGGGGGATTTACTTGAGGCCGGGGAAATTACCATCTCCCCTCCCCAACCTTAGCGAAGCCAATGAGCCAAGCCATGCTGGAATGTCATTGCGAGAGCCCGAAGTGCCCGAAGCAATCTCCAAACGTCGGTGGGGAATTGCCTGGTCGTTTGCGGCCAGGCACTATCTCAAAAAGGATGTCCAGCAAAACTTAGGCACATCCGAGCTTACCTCTTTTTGCCAAATAGCATTTTCTGCGGCATAATTTAAATGGGAGGATAAAACTATGCGCCTTCTTGCTGAAATACTATTCTGGGCCGGCCGATTAGAGATTGTCGCT
Organism: Anaerolineae bacterium; assembly: GCA_028275425.1. GTDB lineage: Bacteria > Chloroflexota > Anaerolineae > SpSt-600 > SpSt-600 > SpSt-600. The sequence goes on from JAPWUT010000148.1 coordinate 4,326, forward strand.
CTCGCCATGTTGGTAATGCACGCAATCCTTTTTTGGCGATGGCGCCATGATGAATTGAAGCGAAGATTGACTTTAGGTTGGCTTGCGCTTTTCATCGTACTTTCAGCTACACTTTTTCGCGGCTTCTTGGGAAAAGCAACAGACGGAATCGGATACATTACCGCTCATCTATATGGCCGTATTTGGCGCACGGATGAAGAAGCGTTGTATAACATCCTGCTTAGATGGCGCAATATCTTGTTACCCACCTACATGCTTTGGTTGGGCACATGGTTTGCTGGTATAGGAGGTATCCAGTTATTGGGAAAAGCAAGGAGGCGTTTCACATCATTTACGGCTAAAGTGAAGCGATAAGTGCTATTATCCTCAGCGAACGCCGCCCAACACGCGC
>JAPWUT010000231.1 GCA_028275425.1 Anaerolineae bacterium
TTCCCATAGCCCTGGCCGGGTTCGCTTTAGCGTTATTTCTTGCCTTTTGGCTTAAGGAAAAGCGCTTGGCCTTGCTTTCTGCCCTATTTCTGGGGATGATTCGCCTTTACGTAGCTCAGCCATCATTTGGCCCGAACCACCTGGCTTATTACAATGACCGCCCAGAGCCTGTGACCATCAGGGGCTTGGTTTCAGACGCGCCTTTGGAAAAGGAGAAGGCCCTTCAACTTCGGATTTCGGCTACCTCCATAACTCTGGAAGGCAAAGAAATCCCCGTAAAGGGCGACTTTATAGCCCTTGTCCCCCTCTTGTCCGATTACCGATACGGGGACTTAGTGGAAGCTTCAGGCGAGCTGGAGACGCCGCCTGTATGGGAGGATTTTTCTTACCGAGATTATCTGGCCAGGAAGGGGGTGTTTTCAATCCTCAAAAAGCCTCAGGTGCGTGTTCTGGAGCGGGGCAGGGGTAATCCCCTGAAGCATTTCCTCTTATCCCTACGGGAGAGAGCCCACAAAGTCTTGCTTTCGGTTTATCCTGAGCCTGAGGCTTCCTTGCTGGCGGGAATACTTTTAGGGCTTGATAGAGGCATACCAAGCGATGTTATGGAAAGCTTCCGGCGGACGGGGACAAGCCACATAATCGCTATCTCAGGCTTCAACATAGCCATCCTGGCCGGCTTTCTGGGGAGGTTCCTATCAAGGTTTGGCAAGCGCAGGACCTGGCCAATAGTAATAGCGGCCTTGTTCCTCTATGCTTTCCTCGTCGGGGCGGACCCGCCTGTCCTCAGAGCGGCAGTGATGGGCTCCCTCTACGTGCTGGCGGAGGCAGTGGGGAGGGAGGCTTTTTCCCTGAACTCCTTGGCTTTTGCGGCCGTAGTTCTAACAGCCCTTAACCCAGAAGCCCTCTGGGATGTTGGCTTCCAGCTTTCCTTCGCCGCCACTTTAAGCCTCATCCTCTTTGTCCCTCCGGTTGAAGAGTGGCTTAAGAAGCGGTTCCCTCTCCCTCACACCTGGGAAAACTTGGTCAAGGAGGCCTTAATAGTAACCCTGGTCGTCCAGCTTGCCACTCTCCCCTTAACCCTCCACTATTTTGGCCTCCTATCCCTTGCGGGGCCTCTGGCCAATTTCCTGATAATCCCAGCGCAGCCTGGAGTGATGGTAGGAGGAGGTGTGGGGCTTCTGGTCGGCCTTTTATCCGTCCCGCTGGGGAAAATTGCAGGGGTTGTGGGGTGGGCTTACACGGCCTACACCATAAGGGTGGTGGAATTTTTAGCCCGCTTCCCTTGGGCGGCAATCCCTCTGAAGGGTTGGGGTAAAGAAATATCCTTGGCCTGTTCCGTGGGCTTGGTCATCCTGCTTATCTTAGCCAAAGCCGGCCGAAGGCTCGGTGAAATTTTGGCCAGGCAGTGGAGGTTTGGAGCAACCTTTACCCTTCTCAGTTCGCTGGCAATCCTGGCTTGGTCCGGCGCCCTGCTCAGCCCCGATGGCAACCTTCACGTGGTTTTCTGCGATGTGGGGGAAGGGGATGGAACCTTCATCCTCACCCCGGCGGGTCACAAAATCCTGATAGACGGAGGCCCCCTTCCTTCACGTTTCCTGGAATGCGTGGGTAAGAGGCTGCCCTTCTGGGAGCGCACCTTGGACCTTATTATCCTCACCCACCCCGATACAGACCACCTTACCGGGCTGGTCCCGGTAGTGGAGAGATACGAAGTGAAGGCGGTGTTGGAAAGCGGGCTTGAGGGAGATTCTGAAGCCTGGAAGAGGTGGGAAGAACTGCTGGAAGCACGCAAGATACCCCGTTACGAGGCACGCAAAGGCACCGTCATCCGCTTCTCGGACGGCGTTTTCGTCCAGATAATCCATCCGGAAAGCATCGCTTCCTGCCCGAACGATAACGCTTGCTCGGTAGTGGCAAGGCTGGCTTACGGGAAGGCTTCTTTCCTCTTTACGGGGGACATTGACGCTGATGTGGAATCGGAGCTGGTGAGGGAGGGGATGGAGCTTTCCAGCACTGTCCTCAAGGTTTCGCACCATGGGGCGGGGAATGCAACTTCTCAAGCTTTCTTGGAAGCGGTGAAACCTGCGCTGGCGGTAATTTCGGTAGGGAAGGATAACCCTTTCAACCACCCGGCGAAGGCGGTTTTGGATAGACTTAGAGGGGTGAAGGTCCTGCGCACCGATTTGTGCGGGACAGTGGAAATTGTGAGCGATGGCCGGTTTCTCTGGACGAAATGAGGAACCAAAGGGGGGCGGCGGACGTCTCTTTAATCAGGAGGGAAGGAATGGGGAGGAAGCTTTTCGGTTTTCTGCTGGTAACCCTAATACTGGTGGGATGCGCCGCCCCAGGGCTTGCCCCGACCCCGACAGAGGTCAAAATCCAGCCTTCGCCAACCCCGACTCAGCCCCAGAAAATTGAGGTCAGGCTTCAACCCTATTCTCCGCTGCCTGCACCAACCCCAACTCCTCAAGCTCGTCCCGAAGACATCCTTTCCCGCGCCGTCAATAGAGCCATAGCTGACCTGGCCGGGCGTCTCGGCATTCCCGAGGGCGAGATAGAGGTGGTAAGTGCATCCTGGGAGGAGATGCCGATACAGGACGTTGAATGCGGCCGACCGGAGGAGAAGATTACCCTTCCGGCCTTCGTGATGGGCATTGAGGTGGTGCTTGTGGCTCAAGGTAAAACTTACGTTTACCGTGGGAGAGGGGAGATGGTCAAGCTTTGCGCTCCAGAAGGGGAGCCCGAAAGCCTGGTCATCCGGAAAGTCAAGGAAGCTTTCAAAGACTACCCGCCGGAAGAAATAAAAGTAATCTCGGTGGAAGAGGTGGTCTGGCCTGATACGAGCCTTGGTTGTCCGGAGCCGGGCAAATTCTATGCTCAGGTCTTGGTCCCAGGCTACAGGGTAATCCTGGAAGTGGGAGGGCGGAGGGTAGAAGTGCACACTGACCTCAGGGGGCGCTTCGTGATTTGCACCCCCAAAGGGCAATGATTCCTTCAATGGCCAATTTTGCGGCGCACACCGCTGAGACGTAAGAGGGGTCGTAGGGCGGCGCGAGCTCCACAATATCCATAGCTACAACGTTGAACTTGCCCCTTAGCTTGCGGAAAACTTCAATGATATCCCAGTAGCCCATTCCACCCGGCTCAGGGTTGGTCACCCCTGGGCACTGGGATGGGTCCAGGACATCCAAATCCAGGCTTAGGTAGAGGGGCAGCCCTTGCTCCAGATGGGAAGTGAAATCCTGAAGGGAGGCTAAGAAAACTTTTCCCCCCTCTAACAAATCAAATTCTCCTCCGTAAAAGGAGCGGACCCCTACGATAACCACC
>JAPWUT010000019.1 GCA_028275425.1 Anaerolineae bacterium
CGGGGGGTTGTGGGGGGTGTCCCCCCACAAATTCAAAAGAGGGGACGAATCGCCACATTAGCAACCCGCCACGAGTGGGACCCAAAACGCCGGCGAACCCTAAGCCCACGGGGGTGGGCAAAATTGGGGGGTCCAGGGGGGCGAAGCCCCCATGGCAGGGGGCTGTGGGGGGTGTCCCCCCACGAAACTTTAAGAAGGGGAAAAGTTGCCCACATTAGCAACCCCGCCAACGAGTGGGACCCAAAATGCCAGCGAACCCTTAGCCCATGGGGTGGGCAAAAACGGGGGGGTCCAGGGGGCAAAGCCCCCTACCCCCAAAGCGATTTCCTCCCATAAATCGTTTGCCTCACCCGGTGAACTGTGCTAAAATTAAAACAACTTCCGGGAAAGAAAAGAAGGATGGAACTCGTAGATTCCCATACTCATCTGGACTTTCCAGAATTTGACCCCGATAGGGCCCAGGTCATAGAAAGAGCCTGGCAGGAAGGCGTCCGCCTCATCTTCAATATCGGGACAGACCTCAACTCAAGCCAGGCCTCAATCGCTTTGGCCGAAAGTTACTCATTTATCTACGCCTCCATAGGCTTACATCCACACGATGCCCGATTGCTTGATGGGGAAACAAGCCAAGCTTTGGAAAAGCTTGCTCACCACCCTAAGGTCGTGGCCATTGGGGAAACAGGCCTTGACTATTACCGTAACCTCTCCCCCAAGGAAGCCCAGAGGGAAGCCTTCGCCTTCCACTTGGAACTGGCCCGGAAATTGGGGAAACCTTTGGTCATCCACAGCCGGGAAGCTCACCAGGATACGCTTAATTTCCTCCGGGATTTTGCCCGCAACCCAGGCAAACTTTCTCCCCCCTACGGCATAATGCACTGCTTCTCCGGAAGCCTGGAAATGGCTAAAGAAGCCATTGCGCTTGGCTTCTTCATCTCCGTAGCTGGCCCCATCACCTTCAAGAACGCCCGCAAGCTCCCGGCCATCGTCAAAGAAGTGCCCATTGACTTCCTCCTCATAGAAACCGATTGCCCTTACCTTGCTCCGCACCCGCACAGGGGCAAAAGAAACGAGCCGGCTTACGTCCGGTTTGTAGCCGAAGCTGTAGCTGAGATAAAAGGATTGAGCTTAGAGGAACTGGGGAAGAAAATGCTGGAAAACGCCTTTAAAGTTTTTCGGCTGGCTTAGGAGGTTAGTGGTGAAGCTCTTGCCCTTCCTGGAGATAATCCGCAAAGAGCTGGAAAAAGTTGAAGAGCTCATCTTTTCAGAAGGAGGCCTGAGTTACAAGCCACTGGCCCAATCGGTGGAAAATATTCTACGAAGCGGGGGAAAGCGCCTCCGCCCCGCCCTCACTATCTTGGCTTCAAAGCTTTACCCTGCCGATGAGGAAAAGCCAATATTGGCTGCAGCAGCCATGGAACTACTCCACTCCGCAACCTTAATTCACGACGATTTCATAGACCAATCCCCTACGAGGCGCAACGTCCCTACGCTGAACAGCCTCTGGCCCCCGGCAGCCGTAGTCTTAGCCGGGGACCACCTCTTCGCCAAAGCGGCCTCTTTGGCTGCCATGACCGGAAGCCCGAGAGTGGTGAGAATCTTTGCCAATGCCCTTAAAACCATTTGCGATGGAGAAATACGGCAACTTTTCGGAGCCTTCAGCTGGCCTCAGGACCAAAGCGATTACTACTACCGCATCTATGCCAAAACCTCATCCCTATTTGAAGCTTCTGCCGAAATCGGTGCTATCCTCAGCGCCGCCCCGGAGGAGGCCATCCAATCCCTCAAAGAATACGGGAGAAACCTCGGGAACGCCTTCCAAATTGTGGACGATGTGCTGGATTTCATCGGGGATGAGAAAGTCCTGGGTAAACCTGCCGGAAGCGACCTCCGCCAAGGCATCGTCACTTTGCCCGTCTTATACTTCGTGAAGAGCGGGGGAAACGAAGAATTGGTGGTAAAGGTCTTAAAGGCCAGGCCTGAGGATAAGGAAAAGCTTCTGGAAGAACTACTGAGGGAAATCCGAGAATCACCGGCCATAGAGCTTTCCCTGAGCGAAGCCAAGGCCTTCGCCGAAAAGGCCCAAAGCGCTATCGCACCCTTGCCCGAAAGCCCTTATCGCTCAGCGCTCATCTCCCTGGCCGATTTCGCCGTGGGGCGAAATTACTGAGGATATGGGCTCCGACCTAACAGTTGTAATCGTAAACTGGAACGTCTCAGCCCTCCTCAAGCGCTGTTTGGAAAGCTTGAAAAATTCCAGGAACATATCTTTTACCTCTGCTCCCGCTCCCTACCAAGGCGATGTCATCGTAGTAGACAATGCCTCCACCGATGGGAGCGTGGAGATGGTGCGCTCCTCCTTCCCCTGGGTCCGCCTAATCCCCAGTCAAGTCAACCTTGGATTCGTCAAAGCCAACAACCTTGCCATAAGAACCAAGATGGAGGAAAAGCCGCCGGCTTTCTTCCTCCTCCTGAACCCCGATACCGAAGTGGCTCCAGATGCTATAAGCCTCATGCTGGATTTCATGGCTGCCCATCCGGAGGTAGGGGTCCTCGGCCCCAAGCTCCTGAATCCGGATGGGTCCGTTCAGCCCTCACGGCGGCGTTTCCCTTCACTCCTCACCGCTTTCGTGGAAAGCACAATCATCCAATGGCGGCTGTGGAAGGATAATCCAATTCTCCGCCGCTACTACATGCAAGATTTGCCCGATGATGAATTCCAAGAAGTGGACTGGCTTACCGGCGCATGCTTGATGGTCAGGCGGGAGGCAATTGAGGCCGCAGGCTTCCTGGATGAAGATTTCTTCATGTACTCCGAGGAACTGGATTGGTGCCGGCGGATTAAAGCCTTGGGCTTCAAAATCGTCTACTTCCCCCAAGCCACCGTAATCCACCACTCGGCCCAGTCCAGCGAGCAAGTGAAGCCTCTCCAGCACATCTACTTTCAGAGGAGCAAAATCCGCTACTTCCGCAAATACTTCGGCTCGTTCTGGGCGCTAATGCTCCATCTGTTCCTCTTGCTCAATTACTTGGCCCTCTTCACCGAAGAATCGGCAAAATGGCTCATTACTCGCCGCACGCTGCACAAAGCACGCATGGATTGCTACCGAGAAGTTTTAATTTCTGGGCTTTTCAGGAGGTGGGGGGTATGAAAGTATGCCTCGTAACCGGTGAATTTCCCCCGATGGAGGGGGGAGTAGGGGATTACACCAAGGAATTGGCCACGGCTATGGCCGCGCAAGGGGCTAAAGTATGTGTGCTCACTTCCAGGGAAGCCCGAGGGGCCGAATTCCCTTCGTTTAAGGTCTTTCCGGTGGTAGAAAGATGGGGGTGGCGAAGCTGGGGCGAAGTTGTAAAACTGATAGGCCGGGAAAGGCCCGATGTCCTCCACATCCAATATCAAGCTGCCGCTTACAAGATGCACCCGGCCATAAACCTCCTACCTTGGCGCCTCAAGCTCCTCCGCTCCCGCCCCTTGGTCATCACCACCTTCCACGATTTGCGAGTCCCTTACCTTTTCCCCAAAGCCGGAATTCTCAGGGAATGGGTCATAACCCTCATGGGGCTTGGATGCGATGCGGTCATCGTCACCAATGTAGAGGACCTTCTGAAACTGCGGCGTCGGTTTGAAAGCTGTCGCCTCCTTTCCCCTCCCCCAATCCACCATATCCCCATCGGCTCCAACATAAAGCCTACCCCGCCTTCAGGCTACAATCGGGATGCCTGGCGGGCGCGTTGGGGTGTGGCAAAAGAGGACATACTCCTCTGCCACTTCGGCTTCCTGAACCAGACCAAGGGGGTGGAAGCCTTAGTAAAGGCCCTCTATTGGCTGGTGGAAGCCGGTTACCCGGTCAAGCTCTTGATGGTGGGAGGGGAAACCGGCTCCAGCGACCCCACTAACCTGGAGTATGCCCGTAAAATCAAAGCCTTAATAGAGGACTTAGGGCTTGAAGAGCGGGTCAAGTGGACCGGATACACCTCGCCGGAGGAAGTATCGGCCAACCTGATGGCTTCCGACATATGCGTTCTTCCCTACCGTGATGGGGTCTCCTTGAGGAGGGGGAGCCTCCATGCGGCCTTAATCCATGGCTTACCGGTGATAAGCACCTACCCCCGTGTTCCGATAAAGGAGCTTGAGGATGGGGAGAACATAAAACTTGTACCCCCTGATAGCCCCGAATCCATAGCTCAAGCAGTCATAGAACTCAGCAACAAGCCTGAACTTCGCCAAAGGTTAGGGGATGGAGCCAGAAAACTCTCGGCCCTATTCGGCTGGGAAGGGATTGCGGAAGAGACTTTGAAGCTTTACAGGGAATTGGCGTAGCTCTCGGAATTTGCCTCAGCCAAGAGCTAAGGTCCGACACCGAATGCGCAGAGGCATCACCTGGCATACCCTGTCCAGGAGTTTTGGAATGGGAGAAAGACTGGCCGATTGCTTTGGCGGTTTTGGCTCTTGGCGCAAGTGCTTAAAAGGGTTGACAGCTCCCCATGCCACCAGGTATACTTAGCCGGGTGGAGGGGAAGGTGAAAAGGGAGGCTATCCTTCAGGAGAAGGTCGGGGATAAGGTCCGGTGCCTGACTTGCGAGAGGCGTTGCCTACTAAAAGAGGGCCAGAGGGGTTGGTGCGGGACAAGGGAGAATTACAATGGCTCTATCTTCACCTTAACCTACGGCATGGTCTCTTCCCTATCCGCTAACCCAATTGAAAAGAAGCCACTTTACCACTTTTACCCAGGAAGCGTGGCCTTGACCGCCGGAAGCTTCGGGTGCAATTTTGCTTGCCCCTGGTGCCAGAATTGGGAAATTTCTAAATCGCCACCGGACCCCCTCCACGCCCGCTTTTTCTCCCCAGAAAGCTTCGTTCAGGAGACTATCCGGCGCCGTTGCCAAGGGACTTCTATCAGCTTCAATGAGCCCACTCTCTCCCTGGAGTGGTCCCTGGATGTTTTCAGGTTGGCACGAGAAAAGGGCCTGTATAACACCTTCGTAACCAACGGCTACATGACCGAAGAGGCTCTCAGGCTCCTCAAGGAGGCAGGCCTTGATGCTATGAACGTGGACGTAAAGGGGGGAAAAGAAGCCGTTGAAAAGTTCTGCATGGCCGATGTGGAAAAGGTCTGGAGGAATTGCCGCTTGGCCAAAGCTTTGGGAATCCACCTGGAAATCACAACTTTGGTCATCCCTTCGGTCAATGATGATGAGGGAACCCTGAGGTCTATAGCATCCAGGATTTGCCGGGAGCTGGGGCCGGAAACGCCTTGGCATGTCACCGCTTATTACCCTGCTTACCGCTTCCACGCTCCTCCAACTCCGGTGAAAACCCTGGAGAGGGCACGCCAGATCGGCTTGGAAGAGGGGTTGATGTTCGTCTACATAGGGAACATCCCCGGCCACCCCGGAGAAAACACTTGGTGCCCTAACTGCGGCTCACTCCTAATCGGCAGGTTCGGCCTCAGCTTAACTTCATTCAGGCTCAAGGATGGCCATTGCCCGAAGTGCGGAATGGAAATCCCAGTCATTGGTAAACCACCAGGCGAATGAGGTATGGGTTCTCAGAGGATTATCGTTTTGGGCACTGGGGCCTCTCTCTCCTCAAAGGACAGGGATAACACCTCCCTGGCCTTTGATACCCCTACCGGCATCCTCCTCATAGATTGTGCTTCCAACCCCTACCGCCAGCTCCTATTGGCCGGGCTTGACCCCAACCGCCTCTTCGCTGTTTTCCTCACCCACCCTCACCCCGACCACCTCTACGGCTTCCCTTCCTTAGTCCATCACTTCATAATGGCCCGCAGGAGCTCAACCTTAGCGGTCTATGCCAATTTCCCCACCCTCCGAGTGGCTGCTTCGCTCCTCAATGCCTTCGGCCTCAGAGCCGAATTCCTGCGCTTCTTCAAAGTCCCCGAAGAGAGGAATTATACCCTCCTGGAAGCCGATGATTTTTCCCTCATCACCACTCCTGTCCGCCACGTCGTCCCAACCCTTGCCCTCCGAATCAATTCCAAGCTCAACTCATCCTCTTTCGTTTACTCCTCCGATACAGGGCCATGTCCGGAGCTTGTGGCCTTAGCCAAAGATGCCGATATCCTGGTGCACGAGTGCTCGGTCTCAAGGCCTTCCCAAGGCCATACCACCCCCGCTCAGGCCGCTCAGCTCGCCGAAAGCTGCGGGGTCAAAAAGCTTATCCTCTTGCATTTCTGGCCTACCATGGAGATGGATAAGGTTTACGAGGAGGCTTCTCAGCATTTCAAGGGCGAAATCCTCTTAGCCCATGATTTCCTGGAGGTGGAGCTGTGAGCATTTACCCTGTTGACCTACACACTCACACCAATTTTTCCGATGGTGACCTCAGGCCCAGCGAGCTGGTTCGGGAGGCAAAAGCGGCAGGATTAATCGCCTTAGGTGTAACGGACCACGATAATGTCGGTGGGGTAGAAGAAGCCCTGGAAGAAGGCCGAGCCATCGGGATTGAGGTGGTGCCGGGGGTGGAGATAAGTGTGGAAGGGACATTGGAAAAGCGGGAAGTCCACATCCTCGGCTATTTCATCAACCATCGGGATGAAGGGCTGCGCTCTTTGCTCCAAATGGTGGTAAAGGCTCGTGAGGAGCAGAAGATAAGGCAGATAAGGCTCCTCCAAAGCTTCGGCTTCAAGATAGAGGTAGAAGAAGTTTTCGCCCGCACCAAGGGGGTTCCGGGTAGGCTACACATAGCCCAAGTCCTCTTGGAGCGAAACCCTGAACGGTTCCAGAGCATCCAGCAAATCTTTGATGAATACCTCTCCCGGAAGGGCAAAGCCTATGTGCGCCGGGAATGGTATCTTTCGGTAAGCGAGGCAGTTGAAGCCATAAAGAAGGCCGGAGGAATGGCCGTCCTGGCTCATCCGGGGGTTTACAAGCGCCCGGACGAGGCCGAAGGTTGGCTTTTGGCCATGAAATCTCAGGGCCTGAACGGCCTGGAAGTCTGCTATGCCTACGACAAAAACCGCCCTTACGTCGGGGCCTCTGCCGATTTTGTGGCCGAGCTTATCTCAGGCTACTCCTCTCTGGCCGAAGGGCTTGGCCTATTGAAAACTGGCGGGTCCGATTTCCACGGCAACGGCAGAGGAGCAACCCTCGGGGAAAAGGGCCTTACGCTTGAAGAGTTTGAGAATTTGAAAAAGCTTTGGGGAGGTAAATCATGAAGAAGGTTGAGCTCGATGGTGAGCATCTCACCGTGGAAGATGTGGTGGAAGTGGCCTGCAAAGGGCCAGACGACTGCCTCGTTTCACTCTCGCCCCAAGCGGTGGATAGGATGCAGCGCAGCCGCGAAATCGTGGAGGATTTGGTGAAGAGGGGAGAAGTGGTTTACGGGGTCACTACCGGCTTCGGATACTTCAAGGATAAGTTCATTGACCCTTCCAAAGTGAAAGAGTTACAGCGTAACCTCATTTTGAGCCATTCGGTCGGGGTTGGGGATTTCCTCTCGGTTCCGGAAGTCAGGGCCATGATGCTCATAAGGGCCAATTCCTTTGCCCGCGGGAATTCAGGGGTCAGGGTAGAATTGGCTGAAATGCTTGTTAAGATGCTGAACGCCGGTGTTCACCCCCTTGTCCCGAGGAAAGGTTCGGTGGGGGCAAGCGGCGACCTTGCCCCGCTGGCGCACATGGCTCTGGTGATGATAGGGCTTGGGGAAGCTTACTACATGGGGGAAAGGCTTCCTGGGGCCGAGGCTCTGAAGCGCGCTGGGCTTTCCCCAATCACCCTTGAGGCCAAGGAAGGCCTCGCCCTCACCAACGGCACTTCCCTCATAGCCGCCCTCTCGTGTCTGGCTGTCCACCGGGCCTGGAACCTCGCCCTGGCCGCCGATATAGCAGGAGCTATGTCTTTAGAGGCCCTATGGGGAACACTGAAGGCCTTTCACCCTTCCATCCAGCGAGTTCGCCCTTACCCATCCCAAGCGGAGTGCGCAGCTTTCATCTCCGCTCTGCTGGAGGGAAGCGAATTCGTCCGCCCCTTAAGCTCCCCCTACGTCCAGGACCCCTACTCTTTGCGCTGCATCCCCCAGGTCCATGGGGCTATCAGAGGCGTGGTAAGTTATGTCAAGGGTTTGGTGGAAGTGGAGGTAAACTCTGCAACCGATAACCCCCTCTTCTTCCCGGGAGAGGATTTGGTATGCCTTTCGGGTGGGAACTTCCATGGTGAGCCTCTGGCTTTGGCCCTTGATTACTTAGCCATGGCCTTAGCCGACCTTGGGAACATCTCGGAGCGCCGGCTGACGAGGCTTTTGGATGAGAAAGCTAATGGCGGGCTGCTACCGCCTTTCCTGACCAAAGAGGGTGGGCTCAATTCGGGCTTCATGCTCCTACAGTACACTGCTGCCGCTCTCGTCTCCGAGAACAAAGTCCTATCCCACCCGGCCTCGGTAGACAACATCCCCACCTCGGCCAATGTGGAAGACCACGTAAGCATGGGCGCCTTGGCGGCCGACAAAGCTTTGAAGGTAGTGGAGAATGTGGAGACAATCGTGGCGATTGAGCTCATGGCTGCGGCCCAGGCAATGGACTTCCGAAAGGAAACCCTTGGCCCCAACCGCAGAATGGGCCGAGGCACCCAAATCGCCTACAGCCTAATCCGAGAAGAGGTGCCGTTCATCGCCAGGGATGAGCTTCTCCACCCCTACATCCAGAGAGTGCAGAGGTTAGTCAGGGAAGGCATCTTAGTGAAGGAAGTGCTTGAAGGCATAGGCCGGAAGCCTTAGATTACGACTTTGCAGTTAATTTTTCTCTAAGAACGAGGAAGCAAAACACAGGCAGGGCCAATTGCCTCCTCCAGCGCCAGGGCTGGATTAAGAGCCGGAAAAGCCACTCAAGCCCTGCCCGTTGAATGAGCTTTGGAGCCCTCGGCACAATGCCGGCTATGAAATCAAATGCTCCCCCTACCCCCATAGCCACCGGGACCCCAAGCCGATGGAGGTTACGGGCAATCCATTTCTCCTGGGCGGGTGAACCATAGGCCACAAAGAGGGCATCGGGCGAGGATTCTCTTACGAGCTTAACTATAGCCTCTTCTTCTGAGGGGGAAGGGGAGCCGGAGTAAAAGCCGGCGACTTTGAACCCTGGGTACCTCTGGGCCAGGGTAGAAGCAGCCTTCTGGGCCACTCCCGGAGCGGCCCCCAAGAAAAAGGGCCTGTAACCCTTCTTAGCGGCTAAGGCTGCAAACCTCTCCACCGTATCAACCCCGGCCACCCTCTCCTTTAGAGGCGTCCCCAAAAGCCTGGAAGCCAACACAATCCCTATGCCATCGGGAATAACCAAAGAGGCGGAAAGGACAATGCTTCGGAACTCGGCATCGTGGGAAGCCCTCACCACCATCTCCGGGTTGAGGGTAACCACCATGTGAGGTGAGCCTTCCAAGACGAAGCTTTCCAGAGCCGCAACGGCTTCCTCGGAGCTCACATTATCTACAGGAAGGCCAGCGATATAGAGCCGTCGCATAACACTTAAGGGGTTGGGGGCAGGCTGAGCATTGGTCGCAACAATTGCCAATAAAAAATGGGCGGGGCAGGATTTGAACCTGCGAAGGCTGAGCCAGCGGATTTACAGTCCGCCCCCTTTGGCCACTCGGGAACCCGCCCACAAATTCTCAGTTAATATTATACCGATTCCCTCTCTCCCTGTCAAACCTCAGGCAATCCCTGCCCTGATGCCTCGGGCCTTGCGGAGGGCTTCGGCCCCTCCGGCTATATCCATCATCTCACGAGTTATGTTCCACTGCCTCGCCTTGTTGAAGCGGATGGTAAGCTCGTTTATCAGCTCTTGAGCATTTTCCGTAGCATTCCGCATCGCTACCATGCGGGCAGAATGCTCGCTGGCTTGAGCCTCTAAGATGGCCTGGTAAACCTGCAGTTCGGTAAAGCGAGGAAGGACCTCCCCCAGAACCGTTTGGGGGTCAGGCTCAAATATGTAAAGGGCAGCAAGCCTCTCCTCAGGCGCCGGCTTCTCTATGGGCAGAAGTTTCATAATCGTAGGAGTTTGGGTTATGGTGGAAACAAAGCGGGTATAGGCTATGTAGACCTCGTCCACAAGCCCGGAGGTGAATTCATCCATCGCCACCCTGGCAATCGGGGCAATCTCCATGATGGTCGGCCTATCCCGAACCTTGGTGAACTCGGCTACGATGTTGTGGCCGTAGCGGAGCATGAAATCCCGCCCTTTCCTCCCAACCGTTATCAGGCGAATTCCTATGCCTCTATCCATGTAGCCGAGCATGAACTGGACCGCTGCCCGGAGGATGTTGTGGTTGTAGGGGCCACAGAGGCCGCGGTCGCTGGTTATGAGGATTATGCCAATAGCCTTGACCGGTCGGGCTTCGTAAAGGGGGTGAGCAAGCCCGCCTGGCTGTCCGGCGAGGTAGGTTAGGACCTCCCAAGCCTTTTGGGCGTAAGCCCTGGAGGCCAGGGCCTGCTGCTGCGCCCTCAGCATCTTGGAGGCCGCTACCATCTCCATAGCCCTGGTAATCTGGGAAATGTTGCGAACACTCCGGATGTGGCGGCGAATTTCCCTGAGGGTTTCCATGGCTATATGATGACGCTCCGCTTGAATTCTTCTATGGCCGCCCTAAGGGCCTTCTCGGTCTCCTCATCCAAATCTTTAGTCTCGGCAATGCGCTTGCCGATTTCTGGGTGATATAAATCCATCCAGCGGTGAAATTCCCTTTCCCATTTCTGAATTTTATGAACCGGAACATCATCCAAGTAGCCCTGGGTCCCGGCGAAGATAATCATCACTTGGTGTTCAACGGGCATGGGTTCGTATTGAGGCTGCTTCAGGATTTCTTGCAGCCTCTGCCCCCTCTCTATGACCTTGCGAGTAGCGGGGTCAAGTTCTGAGGCGAACTGGACGAAAGCCGCCAGCTCTCGGAACTGGGCCAGCTCCAGGCGAAGCTTGCCCGCTACTTTACGCATGGCCCTTATCTGAGCGTTACCCCCAACCCTGGAGACCGAGAGGCCAACGTTTATGGCCGGGCGGATTCCGGCGTTAAAAAGCTCCGGCTCCAAGTAAATCTGGCCATCGGTTATGGATATGACGTTGGTGGGTATGTATGTGGTGATATCGCCAAGCTGGGTTTCAATTATGGGGAGAGCGGTGAGGGAGCCACCCCCGTATTCGGGGGCGAGGCGAGCAGCCCTCTCCAAAAGGCGGGAGTGGAGGTAGAAGATATCGCCGGGGTAGGCTTCTCGCCCCGGTGGCCGCCTGAGGACTAAGGAAATCTGGCGGTAAGCCCAGGCGTGTTTAGTAAGGTCATCGTAAACGATCAAAGCATCCTTGCCCGATTCCATGAACTCCTCGCCCATAGCGCAGCCGGCATAAGGGGCAATGTACTGCATAGCTGCCGGCTCTGAGGCCGAGGCCACCACTACGATTGTGTGCTCCATAGCCCCGTATTTCTCCAGCGTAGCCACAACCCTCGCCACTTGCGACATCTTCTGCCCTATGGCCACGTAGATGCAGTAGAGGTCCTTCCCCTTCTGGTTTATGATGGTGTCAATGGCGATGGCTGTCTTGCCCGTCTGCCTATCGCCTATGATTAATTCCCGCTGTCCCCTGCCTATCGGAATCATGGAGTCAATGGCCTTTATCCCCGTCTGGACCGGGGTATTGACGGGCAAGCGAGTTACGACGTTCGGGGCTATGCGCTCTATGGGGCGATATTTAGTGGCCCTTATCGGCCCCTTGCCATCAATAGGCTGGCCGAGGGCGTTCACTACCCTCCCCAAAAGCTCCTCCCCCACCGGGACGGAGATAATCCTACCGGTGGAGCGAGCTATGTCCCCTTCCTGGAGGTGGCTGTAATCTCCCAAGAGGATGACCCCAACATTGTCTTTCTCCAAGTTAAGGGCCATCCCGTAGAGCCCACCGGGGAACTCAACCAGCTCTGAGGCCATAACCCCGCTGAGCCCCCTAACCCGTGCAACCCCATCCCCAACTTCAATCACTGTCCCGACATCAACAGCTTCTACGGGAGCTTCAAAGGCCTCTATCTGCTTCTTGATTTCCAAAGCTATATCTGCAACCCTTAAAGCCATATGCCCCCTCCACTACTTAGATTTCCCGCTTTAGCCTTTCCCTCAAGCTCTCAAGCCTTCCCGCTATGCTCCCATCTATGACCTTATCCCCAATCCTTATGATGACCCCTCCCAAGATTTCAGGGTCAACATCGTAGCGGAAGTCCAGGTCGGGGCCGAAACGAGCTATCAAGCGGGCCTGGAGAGCACTCTTCTCCTCCTCAGTCAGAGGGACAGCGGTAGTGATGTTGGCCACGCGACGGGCAGCACCTCCTCTGGATAGCCTGTTAAGTTCGTCCAGAATTTCCGGCAAGTAATGGAGGTGCCCTTTGGAGGCAAGCAGAGAAATGAAGTTGCGTATCTCCGGCGCAGTTTCATCCCCTATTACCCTGTTTATTATCTCCTGTTTCTCTTGGAAAGGCACCTCCAAAGCGTCCAGCTTCTCCAGGAGGCCGTTTTGGGAAATATCTCTCCAAATCCTGGTCAGCCTATTTATCCATCCTTCCAGGGCAGCCTCATAGAAAGCTTTGGCGTAGAGGTCGGCCCTTTCCCTTCGCTGGAAGATTTTTTCCAATTTTGCCTCCTCCGGAACTAATCAGCTTGCTCCAAGGAGGAGAGGAAATCGCTTATTATGCGGTGTTGGGCTTTTTCATCCAAAGCCTGCCCCACAATCTTGCGTGCGGTCAGGACGGCCAGGTCTATGGCTTGGCGGCGGATTTCAGCCATAGCCAATTCTCTTTCCCTCTCCGCCTCCATCCTGGCCCTCTCCAAGATGCGAGCGGCTTCGGCTTTGGCCTGAGCGATTATGTCCTCTCTTACCCTACTCCCCTCCTGAGTAGCTTGGGAGACAATCTCCTGGGCCTTGGCCCTTGCCTCGGCTAAAATTCGCTCAGCTTCGGCCTCGGCCTCGGCCAAGCGCTGAGTGGCCTTCTCCGCCTCCTCAAGCCCTTTCCAGATTTTCTCCTGCCGGCTCTTTATGGCGTTTAAAATCGGCTTATAGAGGAATTTCTGCAGGATGAAAAGGAGCAAGAGGAAATTTATTGCCTGGAAGAGAAGGCCTGGAAGGTTTACTCCAAGTGCCCCCATCCTTATCCACCTCCAACGAAGATAAGGGCCAGAGCGGTAACGAGGCAGTAAATGGCCACGGCTTCGGCGAGGCCAAGCCCCACAATCATGGGGGTAAAGAGCCTATCGGCGGCCTCGGGGTTCCGGCCTATCGCTTCCATGGCTGCTCTTACCCCCATACCTATACCAAGACCTGGGCCTATAGAGCCTATACCCATGGCAAAGGCTGCCCCAAGGTTGGCTGCAACTTTAGGGTCCATCTCTTCACCTCCTTGTTAATGTTCCGCCTCGTGGGCGGCAGTAGCCATGGAAAAGTAAATAGTGCTGAGAACGGCAAAAATTATGGCCTGTATTAGGCCGAAAAGGGACTCAAGGAGCAAGAAAACCGCCGGGATGAGCGGCGGAAGCATCACGAAAATCACGGTTAAAACCACATCGCCCCCGAAGATGTTACCGAAAAGTCGTGCTGAGAGGGAGAGGATATGGGAGAGCTCGCTGACAAGGTGGATGGGGGCCATGAGGGGGGCCAGAATGGGAGGAGTAACGAACTCCTTGAGGTAACCCTTCAGGCCCCTGTAGGCAATCCCGGCCACCTGGACCAGAAAGACTGTGATTAGAGCCATGGCCAGGGTGGTGTTGAGGTCGCTGTTAGGTGGGCGGAAAATCGGGACATGGTGGTAAGTTATCGTGCCGAAACCAGGCAGAAGGCCAAGCCAGTTGGCGGTAAGGATGAACAAGAAGAGAGTCATGATTAAGGGGAAGATAATGTTTCCTACCCTTTCCCCGGCTATGTTTTTGACGAGATTGTAGACAGTTTCAATGACCATCTCCACGATGCTTTGCAAAGCGCCGGGGATTAGGCTAATTCGCTTTCTCACCACGAAGGCCAGAGTTACAAGGAGCACCATCACTACCCAGGTAGTGAGGATGGTATTAGTTATGGGTATAGGGCCGAGGTAGAAGAGCTTCTCGGCCCCCATGGATATCTCATGGAACTCTATCCCGAAGAGCTTGCCTAACATTCTTCACCTCACGGAACAGGTTTCCTTTGGGCATACCAAAGGTACGCCTTGTAGATTACCCGCAAGGTCTGGTGGGCGAGTATGCCGGCGATAACACCCCAAAGGTTAAAGCCGAGGAAACGGATGACGGCATAGCAAAAAGCGAAGAAAAGGAAAAGCTTAGTAACGAAGAAAAGCCCGAAGAGGCCCCCGAGCCATTTGGGAGCTTTAGGGGAAAAGATTAGCTTTCTTACGCTGAACTCCGTAAGGAAACTATTGAACCAAGAGCCTCCTGCTCCAGCCAAGAATCCCGCTGCGAACAGAATTAATTCCTTCATCTCCTCACCATAGAGGAAAGCCTGTAAAGATTATATCCGGCCGAAGCCAATCCTAAAAAAAGGCCGACAAGAGTGAAAATGGGCTTCGTTCCGA